>JBJSZF010000251.1:0-4528 GCA_046090125.1 Verrucomicrobiota bacterium | reverse complement strand
CTCGACGCGATAGAATCTCGGCAGGCCATCGACGGTTGCGTCGATCCACTCCGATTGCTTGCTCGTGGCCTGCTGCTTTCGGATTTCGACCCAGTCCGGGTCGGACAGGCGGTCCTTGCGCAGGATGCGATAGGTGACGCCGGGGACGCTGTTCCATTGGACGGCCGGGACGAGGCGGGCGCCCGTTGCGAAGCCGTCCAAGGGGTCCACGGGGCTGGTGCCGGCGCGGTATTCCTGGAGGTTGGTGGCGCCGTCCCCGTCGGGGTCGGCCGTGCCCTCGGCGGCGAGGTTTTGTACCAGGTTGGTGCCGAAGTACCGGGTCCTCCAATCCAGCGGGATGCCGTCGTCGAGCCGGATGGAGCGGAGGTATTCCCGCCGGGTGACGACGCTGGCGGGTTGGGAGCCGTCAAACGCCTGGACCAGCAGGGTCGTGGTGTTGGTGATTGTGAGGAGGTCGCCCAGGGCCGGGGAGTTCGTGGTGGGCGCGGTCCCGTCTGTGGTGTAGCGGAGCACCAGGCCGAGGTCGGCCATCGACCGGACGTCGATGGAGGACGAGAAGAAGCGGGATTCGGGGGCGACGTGGAACCGGTCGGGCCGTCGCTGGACCAATTGGACGCCGTTGACGCTGGAGATGTACTGGGCGTCGCGGTCGGCGAGGATGCGGAGGGGTTGGTGGGCGGCGACGAAGACGTTGGTGAAGCGGACGTACTGGTTGCCCTCGGCCCACGCGGCGAGGCGCCAGCCGGTGTTGGTGGTCGTCGTGCGCGTGCCGTGGGAGAGGCTGCCGGACTCGAGGGTGAAGGCGGTGTTGAAGGAGTCGGGCGGGCCGCCATGGCCGTACAAGTAGGCGTCGTAGGTGCCCGTGGGCAGGTTGGTGAAGGTCAGGGTCACCCTCGGGTTCCCGCTGAGGGAGTAGAGGTACAGGGACATCAAGGGTTGCAGGGCTCCGCTGGCCCAGGCGCCCGGCGCGTTGTCCACCACCAGGCCCGCCTTGGAGGCCTTGCCGTCGGCCGCAAGCAAGGGCGCGAGGCCGCCCGAGGGCCGGAACCCGCCGCTGCCGTCGTCGCGCGAGTAGGCGTTCCAATAATCCGAGGGCGACGACCCGATGGCGGCCGGCCCGCGCAGGATGGGCGTGGCGTCGGTTCCAAACCGAACGTTGAACAAGGGTTGTTCCTGCTCGGGCGGCAGGAACTGGTCCAGGGGCGTGATCGACATTTCGTCCACGTGCAGCTCGTCGCCGGGCGTGACCTTGCCGTCGATCACCGCCCGGATGCCCACGGGCGCGACGGTGGGCGTGAACACGCCATACACGAACTGCCAGCCCTCGCGGTCGGGAATGGGCACCCGGATGTCCCCGGGGGCATCCCACAAGTCGAGGTACATGTCGGCGGCGCCCTGGAAGGGGCGCGTGCGCCGGACCCATGCGCTGAGGACGTGGGGAACGCCTACGGGCAGCCGGAAGGTCGCGCCCAAGGTGAGGCCGATGCCGGGGCCGTCGAAGCTGCCCGGCACGATGCGCGCCCCTTGGGTGCCCCGCTGCGCCGCCACTGCGTCGACGCTGGCGGATCCGGCGCTCCCGACGGACGTCATGAGGAACCACTTGCCGTCCAGCACGTAGGTGACGCGCGAGACCAACGGCCCGGCCGTCCCCTCAAAGCCGCCGCCCGTCACGGGTGTCCACGAGCCGGTGCCCGGGAGGAAGGGGCCTTCGAGGGCGACCTGGGCGAGGACGCTGGATGCGAGCACCGCGGCGAGGCCCATCGCCCATGACCGACGAAGGAGGGGCATGCGCGGAAGCCGAAGGGTGCGCCGGCCCTGGGAGCCGTCACACGGAACGAAGTGTGGACGGGGCGCCGTTCGAGTCGGGACCCCTTTCTTGAAGACCATGGCGGACATGCTGGAGCAGGCGGGGCGGCATGAACCAGCGGCAAACATCGGCCCGGTGGGCCAGGGGCCCGGAAAAGGGGTGGCAGGATGGCTTGGGCCGCATGATTTCACCATGCGGGGCAACGTGCCGGGATGGGACGGCCGCCGCGTGGCGGGGCGCCCTTACTTGACCTCCACCTGGATGCGGTAGCGCTCGAGGGTGTTGCCCTCGGCCTGGGCGAGGCGGGCGAGCGCCTTGTTGTAGTCGGACTTGGCGCGGATGGCGTCGGACTGTGCGGCGGTGAAGTCGCGTTGGCGTTGGAGGACGATGAAGGAGGTGGACTTGCCGTTTTCGAGCTTCTTTTCCTCGGCCTGGAGGGCGGCCTCGGAGTACTCGCGGAAGGCCTCGGTGGCCTCGACGCGCTGGAGGGCGGCGTCGGCGTTGCGGATGGCGTTGTCGATTTCGACCATGACGGACTGCTCGAGCTGCTTGTAGCGCAGGAGGGTTTGCTCGTTGCGGAGCTTGGCGGCCTGGTGCTCGTTGCGGGCGCGGCGGTTGGAGAAGGGGACGGAGAGGCGGATGCCGGCGCTGTGCTGCGGGTTGCGACGGTCCTGGATGTCGCCCAAGGACGGCATCAGCGCCGTGTCCTGCCCGGTCAGGCCATAGCTGCCGGTGAGGTCGAGCTGGGGGAAGAGCTGGTTGCGGGTGAAGCGAAGGGTGAGCCGCTGCTTTTCCAGTTCGAGACGGGTGCGGAGGATGTCGGGACGCGTGCTCAGGCCCTTGTGCCAGCTATCCATCCGGTTGAAGGACTCGGGGACCGCGACCAACTGGGCCGTGGGCTCGAAGGAGACGTCCTTTTGGCCCGAGAAGTCGTCGGTGACGAGCCGCTTGAGGGCGTTCTCGGACAGTTGCAACTGCTGCTGGGCGGAGATGAGGTCGGCCTTGCTGCGCGCGACCTGGGCGGCGGCCTCCTTCTCGTCGAGCGGCGCCATGTTGCCGACCTCGACGCGCTTCTTGTTCTCGGCGAGCTGGCGCTCCGCGAGCTGGAGGGCCTTTTGCTGCACCTTGACGGTCTCGCGGGCGGCGATGAGGTCGTGGTAGGCAAGGGTCACGTCCGTGAGGGTGCCGATGACCTGGTTGCGGACGTCGAGCTCGCCCTGCTTCAGGTTGCGCTTTTCGAGCTGGATGGTGAGGCGTGGCTGGTCGATCCAGAAGTTGCGGAGGATGGGCTGGGTGAGGTTGATGGCGGCGAAGGGGGTGTAGGTGAAGCCCTGGTCCCTGCCGTTGAAGACGCCGGACTGGCGGTTGACGCCGGAGGCGACGTTGTAGGTGAGGCCCGTTGGGACGGCGCCGCCGAATCCCGCCGTGAACTGCTCGGTCCAGGACTCGTTGGGCGGCGCATTGAACTGGCCGATGCCTGCGAAGCCCTCCGTGGCGCGGAAGGCCTGGTTGGCTCCCATGTTCATGGTCGGCTCGTAGGTCCACAACGCCGAGCTGAGGCTGAGCTTGGTCAGCAACGGCGCGTACTGCGCCAGGCGGATGTCGAGGTTTTTCTCCAACCCCATGCGCAGGCAGTCGTCCAGGGACACCGGCTTCACCTCGGCCGCCGACACGGCCGCCACCTGCAACACCGCCGCCGCCCAGCCGGCGGCCTTCATCGCTCGAACATGCATCATGAGATTCAAGATTCTTGGGGCACGTGGCCCGGTCGCGTCAACGCGGCCCTCTCGCTTCATGCCGATGCCACGCCCCGTCGCGAATGACCCCTGCGTGCCCGCCGCGGTTTCAGGCGCGTTGCGACAATCCAACAATCCACCCGCGCCATCCGTCACGCGGCGGCGGGCGGATACCTCCTCTCGCCCGTCAACAGCTCCGCCACGTCCACGGCCGAGCTGAACGCATCCTCGTGGAACCCGTACCGGAAGTAGCTGCCGCAAAGGAACACGGCCTGGCCCGGCGACCGCCGGTTGAGTCCCGGCAACGACGCCTGCGCCCGGATCGCGCCCAGCGAGAACAACGGATGCTCGTAGGCAATCCGCCGCACCACCTGCTCGGGCCGCACCCGCGTCCCGCCGTTGATCGACACGAAGTAGTCCACGCGGTCGCTGACTCCTTGCAGCCGGTTCATCCAGTACACCGTCGAGGGCCGCGTCCCGCCGCCGGGCTGCGGGTCCATGCGGTAGTTCCACGCCGCCCAGGCCATGCGCGTGCGCGGCATCTCCTGCGGGTCCGTGTGCACCACCGCCTCGTTGGGTTGATACCGAAACTCCCCCAGGAGCCGCCGTTCCTCGGCGTCCGCGTCCGCCAGCATCGCCAACGACTGGTCCGCGTGCGCCGCCAGGATCACCCGGTCGAAGTTCCCCACCCAACCCGAACGCGTCCGAACCTCCGCGCCGCCCGCCGCGTGGCGCCGCACGGCCACCACGGGGTCCGACAATCGGATCCGGTCCTGGAACGGCGGGATGAGCCGCCGCACGTACTCGCGGGACCCGCCCTCGACCGTCCACCACGGATGCTGCGTGTGAAGGCCGAGGAAACCGTGGTTGTGCCAGAAGCGCAGCAGCGTAAGCGCTGGGAAGGACAACATGAGCTCTGGCGGTGTTGACCACACAGCGGAGGACATCGGGACGATGTAGAGATTGAGAAAATCCTCGCCGTAGT
>JBJSZF010000250.1:0-4389 GCA_046090125.1 Verrucomicrobiota bacterium | reverse complement strand
GTTGCCGAAGGACGCGCGGGTGGGAACCAGCAGTCCTCGGCGGGCGGCATGGGTGCGGCGGGCGGTTCCCACGGCGGACGTGACGCCGCTCCGGGGCAACGTGGGGACGCGGCTGGCGCGGTTGGCGGCGACGGATGCGATGGATGCGGCGGTGCTGGCGTTGGCGGGCCTTCAACGGCTGGGATTGTTCGTGGGGCCGGGCGGCCACGTCGCCCGGGACCCTCGGCGGCCGACGGCGGCCGGGACGCCCCCGACGACGGTGCCCGATGGGCTGATGGGCACGGTGCTGGAGCCGGAGTCGATGTTGCCGGCGCCGGGCCAAGGCGCGTTGGGCATCGAGGTGGCGTCGGGCAACGCCGACGCGGCGGCGGTGGCGGCGCGCT
Organism: Verrucomicrobiota bacterium; assembly: GCA_046090125.1. Taxonomy (GTDB): domain Bacteria; phylum Verrucomicrobiota; class Verrucomicrobiia; order Limisphaerales; family UBA9464; genus UBA6176. Next base: position 4,006 of record JBJSZF010000250.1, on the reverse strand, counting down.
TGAACCACCGGAACACGTGGGTGGCGGTGCAGGCGGAACGCGAGTTCCTGCGCGGCCTCGGCGGCGGGTGCGCGGCCCCGGTTTCTGCCCTCGGACGAGTGTTGGGCCACCAACTGGAGCTGCGCGTGGCGGTGGAGCGCCACGGTCGGTGGTGGACAGCGACGGGACGTCGGGTGGCTTCCGAGGGGACGTTGCTGGGAGCGGAGCTGGCGGCGGAGGCGCGGCGGGAATCAGGAGGGTGGGCATGAAGGAGAGGCGGGGAGGGACATGGGGCGTTCGATGGCGCGCAACGGTGACCGGAGCGCTGGCGTGCTGGCTGGGGATGGTGGCGGCCCTGGCACAGGAACGGGCGCCGGCGCGCATCAGCCCAAGGAAGACGCTCGAAGGCCCGGTGGATCCCTTCCTCGGGGCGCCGCGGTTCGAGACACGGCGGCTGTTTGATTCCGGGCGGTTCCCCAACGTGGTGGTGGCGGCGGACGGCGGGGTGTTGGCGTTCTGGGGCGGCGTCCAGGTTCGACGCAGCGAGGACGGCGGCAAGGCATGGGGCGCGCCGGTCGAGGTCGGCAAGGGCTTCATGGGCGGGGGCGTGACCGTGGACGCGCTCGGCGGCGACGTCCTGGCATTCGTCGAGGAACGCCATCCGCCAGCCCCACTGACGCAGTACCGCTCGCGCGACCACGGGCGCACGTGGACGGCGGAGGCGCCCGTCATCCGACCGGGCAAGTCCGGCAACGTGCCGTCGATGCACATGAACGAGCACGGCATCACGTTGATCCATGGGGCATACCGCGGCCGGTTGATGCGCGCGTCGCGCTGGTATGACGGCAAGAACGACAAGGACCATCATCCGCGGCACTACACGGACGCCATCTTCAGCGACGACGGCGGCCGGACCTGGCAGGCCAGCGAGCCGTTCCCTGCGATGGGCACGGGGGAGGCGGCGGTGGCGGAGTTGTCGGACGGCCGCCTCTACTACAACTCCCGAAGGCACTGGGCTCCGCCCGGCGTGAACGCGCGGCGGCGCTGGACGGCGTGGAGCGAGGATGGCGGCGCGACGTGGGGCCAGGTGGCGATCTGCGAGGCGTTGCCGGACGGCGACCAGGACCGCGACTACGGGTTGATGGGCGGGTTGGTGCGATTGCCGGTGAAGGGTCGGGACATCCTGTTGTTCAGCAACATTGCGAGCGCCTCCGGGCGGCATCACGGGATGGTGTGGGCCAGCTTCGACGGGGGACGCACCTGGCCGGTGCGACAGCTCGTGACACCCGGCGCGTTCGCGTACTCGTCGCTGGACGCGGGTCGGCCCGGGACGGCCGCCGAAGGCTGGGTGTTCCTGTTGTTCGAGGACGACCACGGCGGATCGGTGGCGCGCTTCAACCTCGGCTGGGTCGTGGACGGCGAGCTGACCGGCGACGGCACGGTGCCCTCGTGGGCAGGCCGACGACGTTGAGTCAACGCCCGCCACGATGCGCCGCAGGACGAGCGCACTCCCATCGCCCCCCGCTCCCCGGCCCGGTCCCCGCTTTCCGCTTCCCGCTTCCCGCTTCCCGCTTCCCCGCTCGCCGTCTGCGGGGTTGCCTTCGGAGCGCGTTCGGCTTGGAATCACCCAGATGAAGCTTCCCGGTGATTGGTTGGGCTGTGCCCTGGCGACGGGCGTGATTTTTGGCATGGGGTTGCAGGCGGCCGACTGGCCGCAGTGGCGCGGCCCCGGTCGCGAGGACCGATCGGAGGAGAAGGGCCTGCTCAAGGAATGGCCCGCCGAGGGCCCCAAGCAGCTTTGGGTCAACAAGGACGCGGGCCTGGGCTACGCCGGGGTCGCCGTGGTGGGGAAGCGGTTGTACACGATGGGGCTTCGCGACGAGACGGAGCACGTGATCGCGCTGGACATCGCGACAGGCACCCAAGTGTGGGCCTCACCTGCCGGACCTCGCTACGACAATGACTGGGGCAATGGCCCCCGCATGACGCCGACGGTCGTGGACGGCCGGGTCTATGCCTTGGGTGCGCGCGGCGACCTGGTGTGCCTGAACGCGAAGGACGGCTCGCAGGTTTGGGCCAAGTCCTTGGTCAAGGACCTCGGCGGCAAGCTGCAGGGCTGGGGCTACACCGAGTCCCCGCTCGTGCACGGCGGCCTCGTGTTCTGCACGCCCGGCGGCTCCGGCGGCACGATGGCCGCGCTGGACGCCAAGACCGGCGCCGTTGCGTGGCGCACCAAGGACCTGACCGACGATGCCCAGTACTCGTCGCCCGTGCTCGCCAAGGTCGGCGGCAAGGAGCAAGTCGTGCAGTTGGTCATGAAGCGCTTCTTCGCGGTGGACCCCAAGACCGGCGCGGTCGCTTGGAACATCGACTTCCCCGGGCGCGTGGCCGTGATCCCCACGCCCATCGTCCACGATAACATCGCCTACGTGTCCGCCGGGTACGGCGTCGGCTGCAAGGCCGTCCGCTGGAACGGCTCCGCCATGGAGACGCTCTACGAGGACAACAAGGTCATGAAGAACCATCACGGCGGCGTGATCCGCGTGGGCGACCACCTGTACGGGCACTCGGATGGCTACGGCTGGGTTTGCCAGGATCTCAAGACCGGCAAGGAAACGTGGGTTCACAAGGGCTTTGGCAAGGGAGCCGTTCACTGCGCGGACGGACACCTCTACTGCGTCGATGAAGGCTCGGGGGCGGTGGCCTTGGTCGAGGTTTCCACCGAAGGCTGGAGGCAAAAGGGCTCGTTCAAGCTCTCGCCGCAGACCACCCAGCGAAAGCCCCAAGGCCGCATCTGGGTCCACCCCGTCGTCTCCGGCGGCAAGCTGTTCCTGCGCGACCAGGAGTTGTTGCACTGCTACGACGTCCAGGCTCGCTGAACCCGGGCGTTGAACCCTGAACCCATGAGGAGGCTCCGGCAGGCCCAAGCACGGTGGATGCGCGTCGCAGGCGCGGCCTGCATCGCCGCCCACCTGCTCGGGCTCGGCTGGCTCGCCCCCTTCATCACGGCGCTCGTCGCGGCGTCGGACCACGACCACCGCGTGCTCCTCTCCATCAATGGCGAGGGCGCGCGCGTTGTCCTCGCCCACGACGCTGCCCGCCGTGGCATGGAACCCAGCCACGAACACTGCGTCGTCTCCGCGTTCCTCGTCGCCCTCTCGTCCGAGTCGCCCGGCGGCGGCGACCACGTCCTTTCCTTCCCCTCGGGCATCGAGCTGGGCCGGGCCACGTCCCGCGCCTCCGCGGATGCACCTGCCCCGCCAGAGGGTCGGCCCAGCGATTCCCGCCCGGGCGGCCCCGCCCCGTGGCAGGAGGGCACAATCCGCCCCGCCACCTCGGAACCCTCGCGCACGGACGCGTCCTCCGTGGCCGTGGTGACCGTGGTTCGCTCGACCATCCTGCGTTGCTGACGCGGCGGCGCCCCGCGCGCGCGCCGGCAACGATGGCAAACCCGGGATCCAACGGGCCAATGCCCGTCCTTTGGTGACGCGGCCACCCGCCGCCCTCCCCACGTTCCTGATCCTTCATGCCATCCTTCCCGGCCATGGGCTCGCGGGCCCTTGCCATGCCCGCGTCCGCCCGTTGACGGCGTCCCGAAGCCGGGACGCCACCGGCACTGGGCTCGCCACCGATGCGGCGGCGCGAGACAGCACGGGACCACCGCAATCACGGGGATGGAGGACGACATGGAAATCAGGATGTTTCGGGGTTGGATGCGGTGCGTGGTGGCCGGGTGCGCCGGCGCGGCGATGGGTTGGACAGCGCAAACGATGGCCGAGGGGCCGTTCACGGCGGCCCAGTTGGCCGAGCAGGTTGTGAAGGCCAACCCCGAGCTGCGCATCTACGAGCAGGCCCTCGCCTCCGCCCGCGCCGAGGTGCGCACGGCCGGCAAGCCCCTGGTGCCGTCGTTCCAAGGGGAGGCCGGCCAGATCCGCAGCAGGAACCTCGACGGCAGCCTGGCCGGCGAGGGCACCGTCTGGTCGGCCAGCGTGCAGCAAACCTTCGAGTGGCCCGGCCGCCTCGCGCT
>JBJSZF010000249.1:0-2567 GCA_046090125.1 Verrucomicrobiota bacterium | reverse complement strand
CCCGCCCAGTTCAAGCAACAGTCCTAACCGAGGAACCAACCCCTTTTTACTGTCCAGGTTTTCGAGGCATGCCCAGTCTTTCCCCTCCGCGCCCAGAAGGTGCGGCCCCGTGATGGAGGGCACTGTTTCAGCACGCGCTTGCGGCAGAGAAACAAACCGGAAGGGCCCATGGCACGGAGCCGAAGAAAGCGACGGGAGGCTCTTCGTCGTTATCCTGCGAAGTCGAGGCAGACGCGCGGTTCGCCCGCCTTGATGCCCTGCGGCAGGGCCACTTCCCAAGTGCGCCGGGAATCGTCCACCTGCATTTCGATGGTGGCACGGGCCGGCGGATGGTCGCCCGGAGACTCGACAAACAGGAAGTCCGGCCCCAACTGTGCGATGCGCAAGCTCGTGCCGTTCACGAGCAGCCGCATCCGCACCAACGCGGAGTGTCCGCCGTAGGAGCTGGAGATCTTCATGACGAAGGATCCTCACACAGTTGCCCGTCGGTATGCCAGTCGGAATCGGCTGGCGGTCGATTTGCCGGGGCTCGGCGGGGCATTCACGGGCAGGGCTTAGTTTGAGGACGAGGTGTGGGAGATTTGGGAGGCGGACAAGCGGGAAAAGTTTGGCGAGCGTTGGCCGGAGGTGAAGGCAGTGCTGGCCGCGCTGGAGGACTACGGGGTTCACATGCTCGATGTGAATCCCGGAAATGTGGCCCTGGTCGATTGAAGTCTTCATGGGGCTTGGTGGCCCTCCGCAGAGGCGCGGGCGTCGGCTGCGCGCAGAATGGTTTCGAGGAGGGCGAGAGGCCATGGCGTCGAACCCCGGCATTCAAACTGTGAATCCTGCGTGGCCCTGGAAGGGGTCGGCCGCGATCCCGTCCGGTTTGGCTGTCTCATCGGATCCGGGTTCCGGTGGTGTCGATTTGGTCCACCACGGGCTGCATCGCGCGATGCGTCCTAGATGGAGGGTGGGACCCTTGTCCTCCGGTCAACGTTCGCCGAGTTTCATGGGGGATTTCGACTGGCTCGCCTGCTTCTACGATGCCGAGTGATTTCACAGCGCCCTGGACGATCTTTCGCCCGGCCAGTTCGATGAAGTATCCTAACCGAGAAACCGCGCCTTTTTGCTGTCCAGGTTTTCGGGGCAAGCCCAGTTTTGTGGAGGGCCTTTTTGAGGAGGGAAAGACATGAGACCCAAGAGCTTGGCGGAGGTGGCGGCACGGGCGGCTGGGGGAGATTCCTTTGACCGGTGCCTCGCGAACTTTCTGGACGCGTTCTATGCCGCGCCGAGCGCTGCGGCGCTGTCGGAATCGCCCGCGTTGCTGGCCCCCTCGGACCCTGTGACGGGCGCCATCCGCGACGCGTATCTGGCCGCGACCGCAGAAGAGCTGGCCCGCCGCCTGAACGTGCCCAGCCCCGAGTGGGTGCAGGGGGAGGATCGACGCCTGCATCGACCTTGGTTTGCCTCGCCGTTGTCGTCGCTCCGGGCCGTCCTTTTGCTCGAGAGCCCCGCCGCGTTCCGGTCCCGCAACCTGTTCGTCAGCGACAACGCCCTGTCCCGGGCCTAGCCGAACGAAGGCTCGTCATCCGCAGATGCACGCAGATGCACGCAGATGCAGGACTCCGGGGGGGCAATGGCGTCAAACCCCGGCATTCAACACGTGGGTGGATGAGGTGCGTTGGGTCGTGGCTTGGGTGGCTGTAATTCGGCCCGTTGGGCCGTTTGGGTTCATGGGTCGGCTCCGCGTCTTGGCGAGACCTTTTCGTCCTCGTTCTGGCACCCCTGCCGGGGTGCGTGGCATGAGGGGGGCGATGGGTCCGGTGGTGTCGCTTCGCTCAACCACCGGCTACAATCTGGCATCCCTCCGGGATGCGTGCGGGGCGCGGGTCCCGTGTGCATCGCCGGACGGAGGAGGATGGTAGAACGAGGGACGTCGCTGGCTGAAGAAGACGACCCTGTTGATCAGGATGCCACAAGGATTTCAGACATTGGGGGACTGGTGGGCATTGAGGGGGGCGTTGCACAGCGCCGGGACGGCGCTGCCACAATACTGGGAACGTTCCTCACGGAGGCGCGGAGGGCGCGGAGGCCTCGCGGATGCGGACGTTGAGGTGCGTTGGGTCGTGGCGTGGGTTGGTGCGGTTCGGATCGTTGGGATTTTGGGTTGGCTTCGCGTCTTGGCGTCTTGGCGAGATCGTTTCCTCCTCGGTCTGGCACCCCTGCCGGGGTGCGTGTCGTGAGGAGGGCGATGGGTTCCGGTGGTGTCGCTTCGCTCAACCACCGGCTACACTCTGTCATCCCTCCGGGATGCGTGCTGCTGGGGCAAGGGCGTCAAACCCCGGCATTCAACGTGTGAATCCTGCGTGGCCCTAAATGGGGTCGGCAGCGACCCCGCCCGATTTGGGTGGCTCATCTGAGCCGGGTTCCGTTGGTTTCGATTTGGTCCACCATCGGGTGCATTGTGCGATCCCTTTGGAATGGGTGGCTGGGGACCCTTGTCCTCCGGTAAACGTTCGCCAAGAGCCATGGTGGATTTCACCGCCGTCGCCCGGTTCTAACACGCCCACCGACTTCACAGCGCC
>JBJSZF010000248.1:0-4919 GCA_046090125.1 Verrucomicrobiota bacterium | reverse complement strand
CTCCTGTACGGGCGTCCCGATGCCCTTGGCCAGCTTTGGCCCACCGTCGCCAGCGGCGGCTGGGACAACCGCGACGGGCTCAAGTCGGCCCGCTTCATGATGGTCGGCACCAACAACCGCTCCACCATCATGAAGCGGGCCGACTTGAGCCCGTCGCGGTTGTCCCAGCCGCCGCTGGCGACGGTGGGCCAAAGCTGGCCAAGGGCATCGGGACGCCCGTACAGGAGGCCGCAGCCCGCCGGTGCGAACATCCACTTGTGCGGGCTGCCCGCGAAGAAGTCGCAGCCAAGCTGACGGAGGTGGACGGGCATCTGGCCGTCCATGTGCGCGCCGTCGAGGACGGTGAGGACGCCTTTGGCGCGCGCGGCCTCGCAGATCTCGCGCGAGGGCAGGACCAGGCCGGTGGGGCTCGTCACGCCGCTGAAGCTGAGGACGCGGGTGCGCGGGCCGATGGCCCCGACGAGGCGTTCGAGAAGCTCGGACGGGTCGCGGGGCGTGACGGGGATATCGACCTCGCGGACCACGACGCCGACGCGCGCGGCCTTCACGCGCCAGCAGGAGATGCCGCTGCCGTGTTCCTGGTTCGTGGTGAGCACCTCGTCGCCCGCCTTCAGGTCCAGACCGGCCGCGATGAAGCTCATGGCCTCCGTGCAGTTGTGGGTGAAGGCGATCTCCTCGGGAGCGCACCCGAGGAACGCGGCCATCTCGGCGCGCTCGGGCTCCAGCGACTCGTAGCCCCAGCGCGGCACGGTGTCGGTGGCGTACTCGGCCCCGCGCGCGAGGGACTCGAACACGGCGTTCAACACGGGACGTGGCATGACGCCGAGGCTGCCGGGGTTGAGGAAGGCGCGGTCGTCGGGCAACAGGAACTGCTCGCGGCGCACGCGGGTCCAGTAGGCCTCCGGGTCGCGGACGCGAAGCGCCGCTTCGGGCAGGGGCGGGGACGGCGTGCCGAGGGCGGCGGCCAGCGGCGTGTTGGGCGTCGAGCCGGGAGGCTCGGGCGGGCGTGCCCACGCGGCCCCATGTCCCCATGACGAGGCAACGAGGGCGGTTGCCGCGCCGCCGCCCGCCAGCCGTCGCAGGGCGTTGCGTCGGTTGATCGGAGACGCGGCGGCGCGTGGGTTCCCCGGAGTGGCGGCGGGCTTCATGGGCTACTTCCCTTCCTTGAACGCGACGCAGCTTATCTCGACCCGGAATCCGAAGACGATCTCGACCCCGCCAACCGTGGCGCGGGCGGGGAAGCCGTTCTTGAAGTATGACGCGTACACCTTGTTCATCTCCGGGTAGTCCTGGATGTCCTTGAGGTACACGGTGGCGTTGACGACGTCGTCGAAGGTGTAGCCCTTCTCCTTCAGGATGCGGCCGATGTTGTCCATGACCTGCCGGGTCTCGGCCTCGACGGATTCTCGGACATCGGCCCCCTCGGCGGTGCGGGGGACCTGGCCGCTCACGTAGAGCGTGCCGCCGGCCTGGCGCGACGGGCTGAACGGGAGCTTGCTCAGCGGGACCGGCTTTTGGGCCAATGCAATGAACGCGAGTCCGCCGGCCAACGCGAGCGAGGCGGCGACAACGAGGTTTTTCTTCATGCTCATGGGGTGCGCCCTCGTTTCGCACCACTGAAACGGCCGTGGCAAGCCCGCAGATGGGAACGAGAGGAATCACCCTCGGCGACGGAGGCAGGCGCGAAGCGGCGCATACCGATGGGGTCGGTATTCCAAGAACGTCGTGGCTTGTCCAACGCTGGGAGCGCGGCTGTCCCCGGCCGCTCCCCGCATCCCACTCCCATGTCACCGACAACTTCGGGAGCCACCGGGCGGGACGTCCGCGCCCAGGCGGGGATTGCCATCGGGCGACGTCAACGGGACGATGCAGCCCAACCATGAAAAGATTGTTGTGTCTCGTCGCGTCTCTGGGGCTGGCCGTCTGGGTGCAGGGCCAAGATTGGGCCAAGGCCCGGCTCGAGAAGTCGCCGCGCCATGGCGAATGGATCACCGTCCGGCACGGCCAACGCGACGTGAAGTGCTTCGTCACGTATCCCGAGGTGCCCGGCAAGGCGACGGCCGTGGTGGTCATCCACGAGATCTTCGGTCTCACGGACTGGGTTCGGGGCATGACGGACCAACTGGCCGAGGCGGGCTACATCGCGATCGCTCCCGACCTGCTTTCCGGGTCCGCCCCGAACGGCGGCGGGACGGCGGAGCTGGGCTCGGGCGACGCCGTTCGCAAGGCGATCAGCGGGCTGGCCCCGGACCAGATCACGGCGGACCTGAACGCGGTGGTGGGGCATGTCTCGCGGTTGCCGGCGTGCAACGGCAAGGTGGCGGTGTCGGGCTTCTGCTGGGGAGGGGCCCAGTCGTTTCGGCTGGCGACAAACAACAAGGACATCCGGGCGGCGCTCGCCTTCTACGGAACCGGCCCGGACAAGGCCGCGGACGTGGCGCGCATCGTGGCACCCGTGCACGGCTTCTACGCGGAGAACGATGCGCGCGTGAACGCGACGTTGCCCGTGACCGGGGACCTCATGCAGAAGGCCGGGAAGACGTTCGAGCCGGTGACGTACCCGGGCGGCGGCCACGGGTTCATGCGCGCGGGCGAGGATCCGGCGGGCAACGAGGGCAACAAGAAGGCGCGTGAGGCGGCATGGAAGCGGGTGCGCGACATCCTTGGGAAGCTGTAGGGCGGCAGGGATGGCCCTGGCGTCAGGCGGCGAGGCCGGCCGCATGGCCGGAAGCCCATGCCCACTGGAAGTTGTAGCCACCGAGCCAGCCCGTGACGTCCACGACCTCGCCGATGAAGAAAAGGCCGGGAACATCCCGCGCCTCCAACGTCTTGGACGAGAGGGCGTCGGTGTCCACGCCCCCCAGCGTGACCTCGGCCTTGGGATAGCCCTCGTCCCCGGCCGGTTGAATGGTCCAATCCGTGATGCCCTCGGCCAAGGCAACGAGGTCGCGGCGCGAGCATTGCCCAATGGGCCGGTCCGGGGCGCGCCCTGCGCACCAGGCGTTGGCAAGGCGTTCGGGCAGCAGCGTGCGGAGCGCCTGGCGCGGCGTTTGCCCGCGGCGTTCCGGCGCGGACAACCAAGCGGGCACGTCGAGGTCGGGCAGAAGGCTCACGTGGATCGGGTCTGCGGCCTGCCGGTGCGACGACGCCTGGAGGATGGCGGGGCCGCTGAGGCCGCGGTGCGTGAACAGGACGGCCTCGCGGAACGCCGGAGCCTCCGGGCCGGTGCGGACCTCGCACTCGATGGCAATGCCCGACAGGTCCGCGAAGGCCGAGGAATCTTTGGGCAGCCACGTGAGGGGCACCAAGCCCGGTCGCGGCGTGATGACGCGGAGGCCGTGGGCGCGGGCCAGGTCATGCCCAAACGACGTGGCCCCGAGGCGCGGGAACGAGAGCCCGCCGGTGGCAACGACCACGGAGGAAGATTGGAAGGTCGCCAGCGGGGTGCGGACGACCCACGGGCGGGCATCGGAAGGGTGCTCGCGCTGGACGGACTCGATGCGCGAGTTGGGGAGGATGCGGGCTTGGACGGCGGCGCACTCGGCCTCGAGCAGGGCGAGGATCTGGCGCGAGGATTGGTTGCAAAAGAGCTGTCGGTGCTTGCGCTCGTGCCAGTCGATGCCGTGCTGCTCGACGAGCTGAAGGAACTGGGCCGGGGTGTAGCGGGCGAGGGCGGACTTCGGGAAGTGCGGGCTGCCGTGGGTGACGTAGTTGGCGGCGGTGGCACCGAGGTTGGTGAAGTTGCAACGGCCGCCGCCGGAGATGAGCACCTTGTTGCCCGGACGGGCCTGGTGTTCCAGAACCACGACGGAACGGCCCTGCGCCCCGGCGATGGCGGCGCAGAAAAGGCCCGCCGCGCCGCCTCCGAGGACGACGACGTCCACGAGTTGGTTCATGGGGAGGGGCGACGCGGGTTGCGAAGGGGATGCATGCGGGCTTCAGGCATGGATGGGCCGATCTTGGACAGAGCCCGGACGGCTCTGCCACTTGCTGGTGGCATTTGGAGCCGGCGGGAGGGAGGAGGGCATCGGACAGAGCCGGGACGGCTCTGCCACTTCATCGAGCCCATGGGGCGGCCATGGGGAATGAGGGGACGATGGACCGGAGCCGGGACCGACCTGCCACCTGGCCAGCGGGGACGCTCAGCCGAGCGAACGACGAAGGAGTTGCGCAAGCAGATCGAGCAAGCACGACCGATCCAACTGAATCGTTCCGGCTCAGGGCAGGTCCTTCCAGTTCACGTAGCGGTACTTGGTCCAGACCCAGCGGAAGTCGGGGTTGGTGCGGCCGCCGCCGGCCCAGTTGAAGGAGGACTTGCCGACGGCGGAGTCCTTGGCGGCCTGGATGACGCGGGCCTCGGTCCATTTGTGGCCCTCGTAGTGGCCGTCCTGGAACGAGAAGGTCGAGAAATTGCCGTGGAAGATGGCGAAGGGATCGATCCAGCCCGGGGAGGCGACGCTGAGGACACAGGTGCCGAGGTTGGAGTTGCGGGGGTCGGATTCCTCGATGAAGACGAAGGACTCCGAGGGGTTGGTGACATCGGAGACCTTGCTGTAGGGGGTCTGGGCGGCCTCCCAGCTCCGGATGCCATTCATGCCGTTGGCCTTGGAGTAGCTGTCCCATGCCCAGCCCTGGCCGGGCTTGCGCTTGCTGCGGAGGTCGCCGGGACAGTGGTAGGCCCCGATGGCCTGGGCGTAGGCCCACATGGGGCCGTTGGTGAGCCCGTTGCGGACGCGGCGCATGGCCTCCTCGAGGCTGATGCCATTGGCGATGTCCGGGGTGGGGCCGGCCCAGTAGCCGCCGCCGGTGAGGGCGACGTTGACGTTGGCGCGGTTGCGCCACGTGTCGGTGGGGGCCAAGGCGTCGTTGAAGTCGTTGGAATAGAGCGTCCAGGCGAGGGCGAGCTGGCGTTGGTTGCT
>JBJSZF010000247.1:0-3036 GCA_046090125.1 Verrucomicrobiota bacterium | reverse complement strand
ACCCGCGTCTGGCGCGTCCAGCACAAGCAGCCCAAGCCGCTCCCGGCCTGGAAGTTCGACACCAACCAGCCCGCCGCCATCGTCAAGATGCTGGACCATCCCAACGGCTGGGTCCGCATGACCGCCCATCGCATCCTGAGCGAGCAGTCGCCCTTCTACGCGTTGCGCAACGTGCTCGCAGCCGTCTCCAGCAACAGCCCGGCACTCACCCGCACGCACGCCCTCTGGGTGCTCCACAACATCGGGCGCCTCGACCAGCAGAACTTCGTCGCGTGCCTCAACGACAACGACCCCACCCTCCGCAAGAACGCCCTGCGCGTCGCGTCCGAGGCCAAGGGCTGGAAGAGCCAAAGCCCCGTGGGTGACTCCGTCCAGGCGTCGCTCGAGTCCGCCGAGCCCCGCGTCCAGCTCAACGCGTTGCTCGCCCTCGCCAACCTCGACGCCACGGACGCCGTCGCCGCCCGCGTCGCCGCCCTCTGGCCCAGCCTCAAGGACAAGCACCTCCAGTCCGCCGCCCTCGGCGTCGCCGCCAACAACCCGGCCCTCTTCCTGGAGACCGCCTTCCAGTCCAAGGACCCCGCCTTCCTCGCCGACTACGTCGGCCACGTCGTGCGCATCCTGGCCAACAAGCAGGACCCCGCCCAGGCCGCCGCCCTCGTCCAACTGCTCGCCAAGCAGCCGGCCTCGGCCGACGGCCTCAAGCAGTCCGCCGTCGAGACCCTCGCCGCCGTGTCGAAGGCCGACGTCATCCCGGCGTGGACCGGCGACCTCAAGGCCGCCCTGGAGTCGATGCTCCAATCGTCCCGCCCGGGTTTGCCTGGCGCGGTGCTGCCCTTGGCCGCGCGCTGGGACAAGGACGGTTCCCTCTCCGCCGGGCTTAAGCCCGTCATCGAGAAGCTCCGCGCCCGCCTCTCGGACACGTCGGCCGGCGACGACGAGCGCGCGCAGGTGGCCGTCAACCTCCTCGGCGTCCGCCGACTCGACCCCGCCATCGTCGGGTCCGTGGGCGCGTTGCTGGGCGGCCCGGCCTCCGCCGGGTTGCAGAAGCGGGTCGTGGACGCGCTGGGCGCGACGCCCGACGCCGGAGCCGGGGCGCAATTGGTGGCCGGGTTCGCCAAGGTCCCCGGCGAGCTTCAGGACGCGTTGTTCGGCGCGGTGGTGAAGCGGGCCGACTGGACGCAGGCCCTGCTGGCGGCCGTCGGCAGCAAGCAGATCGCCCTCGGCCAGCTCGGGCCTTCCTACCAGCACCGCCTCCGCACCCACGCCGACAAGGCCGTGGGCGCCCGGGCCGTGCAGGTGTTCGACGAGTTGAAGGGCCCCGAGCAAAAGCAGAAGGAGGCGTTGATCGCCCAGTTCGTGCCCGAGGTCGAGAAGGCCGGCGACGTGGCCAACGGCAAGAAGCTCTTCACCGCGAACTGCGCCGGTTGCCACGTGTACAAGAACGAGGGCCGCAACCTCGCCCCCAACCTCACCGGCATGGGAGCCCACGGCCCCGCCGACCTCCTCGTCCACATCATCGACCCCAACCGCCTCGTGGAGCCCAACTTCGTCGCCGTCTCCATCGAGACCAAGGACGACCTCACCTACAACGGCGTCGTCGAGCGCGAGAACAACGCCGAGGTGCTCGTGCGCGACGCGTCCGGCGACTACACCGTCCGCAAGGACAACATCAAGAGCCGCACCAACACCGGGCGCTCCCTCATGCCCGAGGGCTTCGAGCAGCTCGGAGCCGCCGGGTTGCGGGACCTCCTCACCTACCTGTGCGCCGACTAGGCCCGCTTCCGCATCCTCGACCTCACCGGCGTCTTCAACGTCAACAACTCCCGCGGCATCTACGCCAGCGAGGAGTCGCGCGACGAAAGCCTCCGCTTCCGCAAGCACGGGACCATCAAGGTGGGCGACGTGCCGTTCGACGTCCTCAGCCCGCAGAAGAGCCCCACCGGCAACAACCTCCTCGTGCTCAAGGGCACCGAGGGCATGACCCGATCCTTCCCGCAGCGCGTCGAGGTCAAGGTCGGCATGCCCGTCGGCCGCCTGCACTTCCTCGGCGGCGTCGGCGGCTGGGCCTACCCGTTCGGCGGCGACGAGCACAAGGGCAAGCCCGTCACCAAGGTCACCGTCCACTTCGTCAGCGGCGGCACCGAGGAGCTCGTCGTCCGCAATGGCGTCGAGGTCGCCGACTACATTGGCCGCAACGACGTTCCCGGCTCCAAGGAGGTCCCGGACCTCGCCGCCGGCGGCCGTCAGGTGCGGGCATTCACCAAGCTGGTCAAGGGCCGCGGCGTGGTGGAGAAGGTCGTCCTCGAAAGCTACAACAACCTCGTCGCCGCCACCTATGCCGCCATCACGGCCGAGGCCCCCGGCAACGACGGCGCGTCGTTGTCGCCCCTCAACGTCCCGGCCCCCGCCGCGCCCGAGCCGCCCTCATTCCAATGGGCCTCCGGCATCAAGACGCTCATCGTGGGCGGGGGTTCCTCCCACGACTTCAACCGGTTCTTCAACCTCGCCGACGCCGCCACGCTCAAGGCCACCGGCAAGGCGAGCGTGAACTACACCGAGGCCACCACCGGGCTCGCGCCCGCGCTGGCCAACGTCGATGTCCTCTACCTCTCCAACAACAAGCCCTTTGGCGACGCCGCCACCCGCGACGCCGTCCTCGCCCACGCGCGGTCCGGCAAGGGCATGCTCCTCGTGCACCCGGCCCTGTGGTACAACTGGGAGCGCGACTGGCCCGTGTACAACCGCGAGCTGTGCGGCGGCGGGTCCCGCGGGCACGACGCCTACGGCGAGTTCGAGGTCACCGTCACGAACACGTCGCATCCGCTCACCCAAGGGTTGCCCGACAAGTTCACCCTGCGCGACGAGCTGTACTGGTTCGAGCCCGACGCCAACGGGTCGGCCATCGAGGTCCTCGCCACGGCCCATTCCAAGGCCAAGAACAAGACGTTCCCCATGGTGTGGGTCGTGAAGCATCCCAAGGCCCGCGTGGCGGCCATCGCCTTGGGGCACGACGGCGTGGCGCATAGCCACCCCGCC
>JBJSZF010000246.1:0-8675 GCA_046090125.1 Verrucomicrobiota bacterium | reverse complement strand
GCAGGAAAACGGCTGGACGACGGCGGCCCACGCGTGCTCGCGACATCCCTCGCGCCGTTCGACATCCATCGGGCGCACGACCCCAGGGGGGCCTCGGTCTGCCCATAGGCGGCCCCCCTCTGGTTGCGCAAGGGATGCCCGATGACCCATGGCCTCGCCTCGTGTATTCGGCGGCGCCAAAGCCTCTTGGGCGCTCGGCCAGCAACTGCCTGCGCCAGTCGTTGCGGAACTCATCCCACGTGGTGGAACGACGCAGGTTCAGCGCCCGGTCGCACGCCTCTGCGAGCGGCCGAAGGGTGACGGCTGGGTCATGGACGCTCATACACCGGCAACAAAGTGCCCTTCACGCGTTCCCAGATGAACGGGTGCAGGCGGGAGCAGAAGTCCACCTTCCGCCCCAGCACGGCCGACAACTCCCGCCCATATCCGAAGTATTGAAATCCCGCGTCCTTGAGCGTTCCGGGATCAAACTCCGCCAGGACATCCACGTCGCTTCGGGCCGGGTCGAAGTCCGGCCGAAGGACCGATCCAAAAAGGGACAATCGACGAATGCCGCGGGCGCGGCAGAAGTCGGCAATCTTTTCACGATCCAGGACAAGGGACGGGGCGACAGGACCCACGTCATGGTGTTCACCCAAAATGTTGACCTCGGCAATCCTTGCCTCAGCTGCCGCGAGGGCATCAGTGGGCAGGACCGATCCTGGCTCGGGGCCATCGCCCTTGCGGTTCCTGCTGAGGACGGACCGGGGCTTTCCGGCGGCCGTGGGACGTCCGGGCGCGGCTCGACCCGACGCTAGTTGTTCTCCGGCAAGCCCTCGGCGTGGCCGATGTTGCGGACGGGCTCGAAGAGGGCGCGGACCTCGGCGAGGAGGGACGCGTCGATGGGTTGCTCCAGCCATTGCGCCCAGCGGCGGATGTTGGCGGGGTTGGCGGACCCGGCCACGGTGCTGGTGATCCCGGGGTGGGCGCACGAGAACTGGAGAGCCAACTGCGCGATGTCCACGCCCCGTCCGGCGCACAGGGCCGCCGCACGCCGCGCCGCGTCCTTGACCGCCTCGGGCTCCTTGAGCCACGCGGGCAACGGCGCGTTCGTCAGCAGGCGCGCGCTGAACGGCCCCGCGTTGATTGCGCCGATCCCCTTCGCCTCCAGGTACGGCAACGTCTCGTCGGCAAACCGCGTGTTTTGCAACGTGTACTGGTTGTAGCTCAGCACGCAGTCTACGTCCGCCTGGTCGCACACGAACCGGAAGATCTTCTGCGGGTAGCCGCTGAACCCAATGAACCGAACCTTGCCCGCCTCCTTAAGCCGCCGCAGCGCCGGCAACGTCTCGTCCACCACCTGCTGCATCGGCACGAACTCGATGTCATGGCACAGCACGATGTCGAGGTGGTCCGTCCGCAGCCGGTGCAGGCTCACGTCCACGGACTCCGCCACGCGCCGCGCCGAGAAGTCGAAGTGCCCGAGGTCGTAGCGCCCCAGCTTGGTGCACAGCGTGTACTGGTCGCGCGGCACGCCCTGCAACGCCACGCCCAGCAGCACCTCGCTCATCCCGCGCCCGTAGAACGGCGACGTGTCGATGAAGTTCATGCCGTGGTCGAGCGCGACGCGGACCGACGCCAGCGCGTCGTCGAGCGACACGCTGCGGAACTCCTGGCCGAGCGAGGACGCCCCGAAGCCCAGGATGGGAAGGCGAAGGCCGGTGCGACCCAGGACGCGGGTTTGCATGGGTGTGTTCGTGGGTGATTTGAGGAGGCTTGCTGGTGGAACTGTTCGCAGAGGAAAGCCCGTCTCAACCCACGAACAACGGACGCAGGTGTCGCCGCAGCAGGTTGTCCGTGACGCTTCGCCCCACGACCTCGCGATGGGCCATCAGCAGGTCCGTGTAGGCCGCGCCGCGCTTCGCCGCGAGCTTGAAGGCAACGTGCACCAACTGGCGCATCCCCGCATGGAAGCGCGGGTCCGAAAGCTCGTGTCGCAACGCCGCCGCCAGCCGCGCGCCGTCCCAGCCGTTCACCTCCGCCGCCGACGGCAGCCGCGCCCGGTCGATGTCAATGACCGACGCATACGGCGCGCACAGCTCGTCCACGTGCCCCAGGGCGTCCGCATAGATCGACTTCACGAACGCAAGGCCGTCGGGGCCAGACTCGGCCAGGCCGATCATCTCCTCGAGCCAGGTCGTGCCCGCCGTCTTCAGGTGCACGCCCGCACCCGTGCGCGCGAGCGCCCTGCGAATGACGGGGTACAGCGAGAACTTGTCGCTGCCCGAGTGCACCGAGAGCTTGAGGTTGCCCGGCAGGCCATGGCGCCGCACCGCATGGGCGATCACCGCGAGGTCGTCGTTGAACTCGCGCTCGAACCGGGCGAGGTCGCCCACATAGTCCACGCCCTTGTTGAAGCGCCCCGTGAACTTCGGGGCGATCGTCTGCAACGGCACCTTCTCGTCCGCCAACGCCGCGAGGATCACCAGCAACACCGGGGGCGTCTGCGGCTCGTCCGTCTCGTCCATCGAGACCTCCGCGATGAAGTTCCCCGCGCCCTTCGCCGACTCAATGTGCCGGTAAATCCGGCCTGCATCGCGCGCCGCCAGGAGGTACTTCGACGCCCAACCCACCACCTCCGCGCGCGTCGTCCGCACCACGCCGTCGATCCCGTCGATCCGCAGCTCGCCCACCAGCTCCGGGTGCGCGTCCACGAACGCCTCCGCCTCGCCCGCGCCCGGCGGCCGCCCGATCGAGTCCGCCACGTCGATCGTGAAGAAGTCCGAGTGCGGCAGGAACCGGTCCACCGTCTCCATGCGGATGTGGTCGGCATCGACGTGCCACGGATGCGGCCAGGCGAGGGCGGACACGGCCGCGCGGGCGGCGGCGAGGACGCTGTCCGGTCCCGACCCGATGAAGGAGTGCTCGCGGTTGGACTTGTTCCAGACGGGAACGACGAGGGGTCCCTCCTGGTGGAGCTGGATGCAGGCCCGGAGCTGGGCCTCGGCCTGGTGGGCGAACCGGTCGCCGATCCCGATGGAGTAACGCGCGAGTTGAAGCATGGACGTGACGTCTTTCCCCGAAGGCTACGGAAACCGGCGCGCGGTGGGGAGTTGGAAATCCCCGGGGCCCAACACGGGCAACACAGGCGGGGTCGATCCGGGCTTGCCGGGCCATGCGCCCCCCTGCCCGGCTACACGGCGTCCACGTCCCTATGAAATCCGCAGCGGGAACTACTGGGCCACGCATCATGGCTCCAGCGCACTCGCGGCTGCTCAAGGGCGCGGGAATCGCTTGGGACAGGGCCTTGGACCAAGTGCGGGCCTCCCAAGCTCGGCGACTCGCGTCAGCAGCGGATGGGTACGGGCGGGTCACGGCGGCCTGAACCTAGAAACGGCCGTTGGGCAGCCTGTAGGCCGCGTGCCCTCACGCGGCGATGGCGATGCCGCATGCCCGGTGCGCCGGGTCAGGGGACCCGGCCTGCAGCCGCGTCGAGCCCATCACGACCTCACTCGCAGGGTGAGCCCCTGGGTTCTTGCCCGTGAGCCCATCCTCCCTGATGGGAGGGTCCTTTACTCGTTTTGAAATCCTCTTCGACTGCCGTTTCTAGGTTCAACGGTTGTTGGTGACATGGGAGCGGGATGTGGGGAGCGAACCGGTCCCGCAAGGCAGGAGCACGGAGAGGCGGCCGAGGACGGCCGCGCTCCCAGCGCACTCGCTCCCCGCTCCCCGCCCTACCGCGCCTTGCGCGCGACCACGAACGCGTTGAACAGGCCGTATCGAAGCGGCGTGGCATTGAGCACCCGGTCCATCCATGGACGCACCCAGCGGTCCGTGCAGGCGGAGATCTCCACGGTGCAGCCGTTGCGCCGCAGGAAGAACTCGATGTCCAGGAGGTTGGTGCAGACGATGGCGTCGTCGTCGGGCGTGAAGGGCGTCTTGATGATGGGGTCCATGCGCTCGAAGCGCACGGAGGCGGGATCGCGTTGCATCTGGCGGCGGCGGGCGAGGAGGGCATGGAGGTTGCGCCACTTGTTGCCCACGCCACGCATGCGGGGGTGATAATCCCTCCAGCCGAGGACGCGGAGGAAGTTGGGGCTGCTGACCACGATGCGCCCGCCCGGGACGCACACGCGCACGGCCTCGGCCACGAGGACCTCCGGGTCCTGCACGTGCTCCAGCACGTTCAACGCGCCCACCGTGTCGAAGGTCCCGTCCCGGTACGGCAGCCTTCGCCCGTCGTACAACAGGCATCGCGGGCTCTCCGCGCGCGCGCGGTCGATGTTGGCGGAGGCCACGTCCACGCCGTGTGCCTCGAAGCCCTCCTTGGCCAGCGCCGCCACGACCTGTCCCACCCCGCAGCCGATGTCCAACACGCGGGCGCCCGGGCGCAACGGCCTCAGGGTGTCGGTGAACTTCGCGTAAAAGCCGGCATCCCAGTTCGCCAGGATGTCGGCGTAGGAATCGTCGTCTCGGACCTTGTCGAGGTGGCTGGCCATGGCGTGTCAACGGGGGCTGGAAAGGGGGGATGGCCGCCGGGGCACCACGATGGCCACGAGCAGGAACGCGGCGGTGGCGAGGGCGGACAACGACACGTGGAACATGCCGTGGGGCGGGTCATGGCGGAACTCGACCACGTGGGACCCGGCCCCCACGGGGACGGCGCGCATGATCATGTTGCCCCGCAACAGGGGCGCGGGCTGGCCATCCACGGTGGCGTTCCAGTTCTCGTGCCAACGGTCGTTCAGCAGCAACACGCCGCCGCCCGGGGGCACGTTCTTCACGTTCACCATCACGCGCCGCGGCTGGAACAACGCAATGGAGGCCTCGGCGCGGCCCTCGGACGGCTTCAAGCCCTCGGGCGCGCGGTCGAGGATCACCTCGGCGGCGGGCTTGAACGCGGGATCCACCAACCGCGAGGCCACGCGGGCGGCGTTGGTCTCCACCGTCCACTGGGTCAGCACGAGGGCCCGCGGCAGGGCGGCGGTGTATTCGTACAAGGCATACGGGCCGTTCGGGGCCGCCACGGCCGTGTGGCTGTCGGGTTGCCCCATCATGGACTGCGGCACGCCCGGCTTCGGTTGCAACGCGAAGCGCAGCACCGGCACGAACTTCCCGCCATCCGTGGCCAACGTCTGGTCCAACTGTCCCTCGATCCCTGCCATGCCCAGCACGCTCTTCGTGGAGGTCAACGCCCACAACCGGCCGATCTGGCGCGGGTCCATCTTGCCCCCGTTCCCGCCCAACGCCCCGAGGAACGCCGCGTCCAGCGTTGGCATCCGCGGCATCTGGATGATGTCCAGCGTCGGGATCCGATAGAACTGGAGGTGATGTTCCAGCCAAAGGTTCTGGATGGCCGGGAAGTAGCCGTCGCTCGGGTCCACCAACATGCTGCGTCCCACTGGGTGCATGCGCGACGTCATGCGCCAATGCTGGGCGGCGGAGGCCTGCAACCGCTCGATGACAGGGTTGCTTTGGTAGCGCCAGTTCACGTTGTAATGCACCACCCACGGCACGTCCGCGCGGAACAAGTCCACCGCCGTCAACAACCCCACCGCGCACCACGCGGCAGCGGGTGCTGAAAACACCCGGGCCGCCCATGCCACCGTCAACGCCAAGGCCAGCCCTAGGAACACCACCGACTTCCACACCTCCCCCTGGCTGAACGCGAGGATGGCCCGCGCCGTGTCGTCCGGCTGGCCGCCTTCCGCCTTGAAGCCCGCCTGCGCAATCCTTTCGAGCACGGCCGACCCTTGGAGTTGGTAGAGCAGCGCGCCCGCGACCGCCACGATCCCAAGCCCCAGCACCCAACGCTTCCACGCCAGGTCAAAGCCCTTCGCCTGGCCCCACCACCGTCGCATTGCGTCCAACGCCCCCGGTCGCGACACGCTTGCCGGACCCGCCAGCCATGCCCGGCCCATGCCCTCCAGCCCGTGCGCGAACACCACCAGCACCGAGAGATGCACGACGTGCAGGTACTTCATCGGGATCCGGATCGTCGAAAGGAACGGCAGCGAGAACACCACGCTGAACAGCGGGAAGAACCGGCCCCAGGCCAACAACAACGACACCAGCCCGGCACCCGCCCAGAACCAAATCCGACGCCGCTCCGACGCCGTGAAGGGCGAGCCCGGCGCGGACGACATCGACCGCGCCAACGCCCACAACGCGACGACCAGCACGACGATTCCCGCGTATTCGCCGGAGCCGGAGAAGCGCCGCGCCGGGTCGCCATCCGGGCCCACGGCGCCCCAATACGCGCCGTATGGCTACCTGACGGACACGCCCGACGGCGCCCCAATACGCGCCGCCGTCGGGCGTGTCCGTCAGGTAGCCATACAACCCCGCCACGCCGAGGCGCAGGGTCTCAACCTTGGGAAAGCTCCAGCCGGTGATGTAGTCCCAGCGTTGCGCGGCCGACTCCGTCCCCGGCTCCATCCCTTGCACGCCCTTGATGGCAAACCCGGTCAGGCTTTGCACCGCCCGGGCGCTCACCCACGCGGCCGACGCCGTCACGAGGGCCAGCGCGAGCGCGCCCGTGGCCCAGGCGACGGGCTTGCGCGGACCGTTGGCGAGGACTTCCCATGCCACCGACGCCGCCACGAAGAGCGAGAGGATGGCGCCCACGTCCGCCCCCTCCGTGACGTTGAGCCCGACGGCAAAGCCCGCGAGGGCGACGCGCGCCCAACGTCGCCAGCCCGCCTCGCCCGGGCCCGCTTGGAGCCAGCCGAGCGCCAGGAACACGAACGCGAGGGCATGGCACTTGGCCGACAAGCCCCAGCTTGCATAGGACAGGAAGTTGGAGTTCAACGCCGCCGCCAGGCCCGTGACGACGCCCACCGCCGGGTGAAACCCGGACCTGCGACAGTAAAACCACGCCGCGACGCCCAGGAACAGCAAGGCGACGGGCGCATGCCACTTCGCGAAGAACAGGGGCGACGTCACCGTGAACAACGCCTGCGTCGGGCCCGGCAACGCCTCGAGTTCCTGCGTGCCCAGCCAGTTCAACGGACGCCAATGCCCCTCGAACGTCTCACGCGCCGTGTCCGCCTGGGCCATCATCAGCCCAAACGGCGTGTCGTTCGCGCGCAGGACCTCGCCCGTCGCGAACCCCTTGCGGAACAAGAGCAGCAAGGGCAACGCGAGGACCACCAGCACCAGCGCCCACTGGCGAGGCAACGTCAGGCTCGGCTTCATTCTTTGTTGGCTTCACCGCGCGAGGTACCGCCCGTTGGCAAGTCCCATGCCGAATCATGCTTCTCCCCGGACGAACCTGGTGCGTTTCAAGTCCGTGCGTGGGAACGTCGCATGGCTCGGCCCAAGGCCTGCCGCGTCGCGCTGCTCCATGGAAGCCAACCCGCGCCCAGCCCGGCCAGAAGTTTTTCCACCCCACGGGGTTCGAGGGGGAGCGGGGGGCGGGAAGCGGGGCGGCCGGGGACGGCAGCGCTCCCAGCACACACGCGCTTTCGCCGCTCACCACTCACCACTCACCACTCACCACTCGCCGCTCACCGCTCACCGCTCGCCGCTCGCCGCTCGCCCCGCCCCTCGCTCCTCGCCGCCCCGCTACTTCGACTCCGACTCGTCCACGACGAGGAACCGCGTGCCGTTGGGCGTCCAGAGCTTGAGCAACGTGGTCTTGTCTTTCGGATCCTCCGTGAGCTTCACGGCCTGGTCGGCGGACGACACGGGCTCGCGGTTGAGCTCCAGGATGACGTTGCCGGGGCGCAGTCCGGCATCCCATGCGGGGGAGCCTTCCTCGACCTCGGTGACGAGCACGCCCTTGAGGCGGGGCGGCAGGTTGTATTGCTGGCGGTACTGCGGGTTGATGTCGGCCACGCCCACGCCGTTGAGCGTGCCGTCGTCTCGACGCGGCTCCGGACGGCCGGGTTGCCCGCCCATCAGCTCGCGGTCGTCGGGACGCTCCCGCAGGCTGACCTTGAGCGTCTTGGTCTCTCCATCGCGGCGGATGCGGACGGGGATGGCGTCGGCGGGCTTGGTGCGCGCGACCTCGATGCGAAGGTGGTGGGCGTCGCGAATGGGCGTTCCGTTGAACTCCAGGACGACGTCGCCGGACTCCAGCCCGCCCTTGTCAGCGGGGCCGCGCGGGGTGACCTCGGCGAGGAGCGCGCCGCCGCCGTTCTTGAGTTCCAGCTTCTTGGCGAGGGACGGCGTGATGTCCTGCGGAAGGACGCCCAGGTAGCCACGGGTGACCTTGCCCTCGGTCACGAGCGCCTCGAGGACGTCGCGGGCCATGTTGGCGGGGATGGCGAAGCCAATCCCTTGGTTGCCGCCGGAACGGGAGATGATGGCGGCGTTGATCCCCACGAGCCGCCCGGCGGCGTCCACGAGCGCCCCGCCCGAGTTGCCCGGGTTGATCGCCGCGTCGGTCTGGATGAAGTCCTCCAATGGCGAGCCAAAGGTGGTGCGGCCCGTGGCCGACACGATCCCCATGGTGACCGTCTGGCCAATGCCGAACGGGTTGCCCACGGCGAAGACGATGTCGCCCACCTCGATCTTGTCGCTGTCGGCGAACGTGACGGGCTCGAGGTCGCTGGCGTTGACCTTGAGGACGGCGATGTCGGACTTCTCGTCGCCGCCCACGACCTTGGCGTTGAGCTCGCGTCCGTCGGGGAGCTTGGCCTTCACCTCGTCGGCCCCGTCCACGACGTGGTTGTTGGTGAGGAGGTAGCCGT
>JBJSZF010000245.1:0-17005 GCA_046090125.1 Verrucomicrobiota bacterium | reverse complement strand
GCGTGCACTGCCCGCAGCTCTCGTGGGCGTAGAACTCGGAAAGGTTCGCCAGCGCGTCCACCATGTCCCGCGAGTCGTCCATCACGATGATGGCGCCCGAGCCGGACATCGTGCCCGCCTGCTGCAACGAGTCGAAGTCGTACGGCAGGTCCAACAGGTCCGTCTCCACCTGCACCATCTGGCCGTCCGCGCCCTTGCGTCGCAGGCGGAACTTCTCGCCCGCCTTCAGCACCTTGGACGACGACCCGCCCGGGATGATCGCCTTGAGCTTGCGCCCCGGCTTCAGCCCGCCACCAAAGGCCGGGTCAAAGATCAACTCGCCCAGCGTCGCCTTGCCCACCTCCACCTCGAAGTACCCCGGGCGCACGACGTCGCCGCTCAGCGACACGATGCGGGTGCCCGTGTTGTTCGGCGTGCCCAGCTTCGCGTACTCTGCGGCGCCCATCGACACGATGTGCCGCACGGCGCACAGCGTCTCCACGTTGTTGACGATCGTCGGGCTCATGTAGAGCCCGAGGACCGCCGGGAAGTAGGGCGGCTTGATCCGCGGGTACGGACGCTTCCCCTCGAGGGACTCGATCAAGCCCGTCTCCTCCCCGCAGATATAGGCGCCCGCGCCACGATGCACGTGGATCTCCAGGTCAAAGCCGCTACCGAGGATGTTCTTGCCCAGGAAACCCTTCGCCCGCGCCTCGGACAACGCCTGGTTGAGCAGCCGCGCCCCATGCGGCATCTCGCCCCGGATGTAGATGTAGGCGAGCCGCACGTCGTTGGCCCAGCACGAGATGATCATCCCCTCCACCAACTGGTGTGGGTCCTTGTGGAGGATCTGTCGGTCCTTGAACGTGCCCGGCTCGGACTCGTCCGCGTTGCAAACCAGGTAGATGGGCTTGCCGGACCTCCGGTCCACGAAGCTCCACTTCAACCCCGCCGAGAATCCCGCGCCGCCCCGGCCGCGAAGGCCCGACTTGAGCACCTCGTCCCGGATGACCTCCTGGGGTGATTGCTTCTTGCCGTCGGGAAGCTCGCGTCCCGGCGTCGCCAGCGCCTTGCGCAGGGCCTCGTACCCGCCGTGGCGCAGGTAGCACTCGATGTCGGGCGTGTAGCCCGGCGCGTCGGCGTGCTTCAAAATCAATCGATGCTCGGTGGCCATGGTCGTGCTTGACTCGTTCCGTTTCGTCTATAGCCTCACGCGCCTACCAACTGCCCGATGGTGTAACGGTAGCACAGCAGACTCTGGATCTGTTTGTCATGGTTCAAATCCATGTCGGGCAGCCAACCCCCAGCAGGGTTGGCCAGGCAGCTCAAACGTCCGCAGAAAATCCCAACAAGTCCTCGGAAAGTTCCCGACCACTTCCCAGACGCACCCACCGCAAACCCTGCGCGCTTGGCGTGCCTCCCGACCCAAGGATTCACCGGGCACCTCCCTTGCCCCGCCCCGTCGCCACGATCCGGTCGCAATCCGACGCCGTGCATCGCTCCACCAGGTCGTCGTTGACCATGACCACGGGAGCCGTGCCGCAGCTGGCGAGGCACTCGACAAACTCCACCGTGAACGCCCCGTCCGGCGTCGTCTGCGGCCCGTGCTTGGAGGCGTCCAATCCCAGTTGCTCGACGAGGCGGCGGCGAAGGGCCGCCGATCCCGCCAAGGCGCAGCTCAGGGTTCGGCACACCTTGACCTGCGTCCGACCGAGGGGCTCCTGCCGGAACATCGGGTAGAACGTCACGAGCTCGTGCACGTTGATGGGCTGCAGGCCCAGCTTGGCCGCCGTCCACTCGATGGCCTCGCGCGACACGTGCCCGAAGTGCTCCTGCAAGGCGTGCAGGAACATGAGCGAGGCGCTGCGCTTCTGCGGGTAGTGCGTGGCCAGCTCGTCGAGCTGCGCCTCCAGTGCTGCGGGTACGGTGAAGCTCATCGTGCGGTGCTAGCGGTCGGCCTCGCCCATGACGAAGTCGATGGACCCCAGGATCGAGACGACGTCGGACATCAGGTGGCCCGGGAGCACGGCGGGCAGGACCCCCAGGTTGACAAAGGATGGTGCGCGGATCTTGAGGCGGTGGGGCGTGCCGCCGCCGCGGCTGCAAATATAGAAGCCAAGCTCGCCCTTGGGGTTTTCCGCGCCGAAGTACACCTCCCCGGGCGGCGCGTTGATCCCCTGCGTCACCAGCATGAACTGGTGGATCAGCTCCTCCATGCTCGACATCACCTTGGACTTGGGAGGGAGGAACACCTTGCCATCCGCGACCTGGACGGGCTCGTGCGCCGCGTTCTCGTACCCGCCTGGGATTCGCGCCAAGGCCTGTCGAAGGATGCGCACGCTCTGGCGCATCTCCTCCATCCGGACGAGGTAACGGTCGTAGCAGTCCCCGACCTGGCCCACGGGAACATCGAACTCAAGGTCCTTGTAGCACAGGTAGGGGCTGGACTTGCGAACGTCGTAGTCCACGCCGCTGCCGCGCAGGTTCGGGCCCGTCAGCCCGTAATCGACCGCCATGGCCTTCGGGATCACGCCCACGTCCCGCGTCCGGTCCACGAAGATCCGGTTCCGGGTCAGCAACCGCTCCACGTCGTCCAGCGTCGCCAGCACCTCGTCGCAGAACTTCTCCACCTTCGCCGCCCATCCGGCCGGGAGGTCGCGCGTCACGCCGCCGATGCGGGTATAGCTCGTGGTGAAGCGCGCCCCTGTGAGCCACTCGCAAAAGTTATAGATCTTCTCCCGCTCCGTGAACGTATGCAGGAAGACGGTCATGGCCCCGACGTCCATGGCGAAGGCTCCCAACCCGAGCAGGTGCGCGGAAATGCGGGCCAGCTCGCAGCAGATTACGCGGATGTACTGGCAGCGGGCGGGCAGCGAGTCGTGGATGCCGAGCAGCTTCTCCACCGCGAGCGCATAGGCGACGTTGTTGGCCAGGGGAGCGAGGTAGTCCAACCGGTCCGTATAGGGGACGAACTGGTTGTACGTCATGTTCTCCGCGATTTTCTCGTCCCCGCGGTGCAGGTAGCCGAGGTCGGGGATGGCCCGCGTGATCGTCTCGCCGTCCATCTCCACGAGCAACCGCAGCACGCCATGCGTGGACGGATGGGACGGGCCCATGTTCAGGGCCATCAACTCGCCCTGCCCCTCCGTGTCCGGGGCCGAAACACCCGGGGCCGCGGGGACCGGGACCGCGCGCGCGGCCGTGTCCTTGAACTCGATGGTCTGGGTGGTCGCCATGGGTCGTCGTTATGCCTCCGGGGTCCGGGAACGCGGCTCGCGAAGCGTGCTGTCCGCCGTGCTGGGAACGGTCACGAACGGACCGCCCTCCAGCGGGGCCGTCCTCGTGAACGCCACTTCGGGAAGCTCTGTCGGCTTGCCCGCCAACGGGAAGTCCTTGCGCAGCGGGTGGTACGGGTAGCCGTCCCACATCAGGATGCGTCGCAGGTCAGGATGCCCGGAGAAACGAATCCCCATCATGTCCCAGGCCTCGCGCTCGTGCCAATCCGCCGTGCGCCACACGCCGGAAACGGTCGGCAGCTCGGACGATTCTTCCGACACGTTCGCCTTCAGGCGCAGATGGCATCCATGCCCGATCCCGAACAACTCGTACACGACGGTCCATCGAGGGTCCGTCCCGTCATTGTCCACGCTGCACAGGTCGAGCAGCATGTCGAAGCCCAAGCTTTCCTTGGCGACTTTGCACACGTCAGCGATCCGCAACGGGTCTGCGACGACCAAGGTCAGCTCGCCTCGGAACTCGGCGGGTTCCCCCACGACATCCGGGAAGGACTCGCGGAGCTTTTGGGCCAGTTCGATGGGGGTGGGCACGGCTAGACCTTGAGCTGCTGGGTTTCCTCGGCGTGGGTGGCGGACAACTCGAGGCCGAGACGCCCGTAGCGGGCCGGGCCGGAGTCCTTCTTCAGGGTGCGGGTAATGGGCTCGCGGCCCACCTTGTCCTGCAGCTTCATGAGGGCGTCCAGCAACGCCTCGGGCCGTGGGGGGCACCCTGCGATGTACACGTCCACGGGAACGATGTTGTCCACGCCCTGGAGCACGGCATACGACCGGTACATGCCTCCGGTGGACGCGCACGCGCCCATCGCAATCACCCACTTGGGCTCGGCCATCTGCTCGTAGATGCGCCGCACGGCCAAGGCCATTTTATAGGTCACCGTTCCGGCGACGATCATCACGTCCGACTGCCGCGGCGAAAACCGCATCACCTCGGATCCAAAGCGGGAGATGTCGAACCGGCTGGCGCCGGCCGCCATCAACTCGATGGCGCAACACGCGAGGCCCATGGGCATGGGCCACAGGGAATTCTTGCGGAACCAGTTGAGGGCGGCGTCCACCTGGGTGTGGACGACCTCGCCCTCGATCTTGGAATTGTAGCCAATTTCGGTGCTGTGAATGCGTCCCGACACGGGCAACGTAGTGGTTTCCATAGTGGATGGGCCCCGCGCTAGGGCCGCGACCGGCGCACGCTATGGTTGCCCCTCCGGTGCTGCAAGCGGGTTTTGTGAATTGTTTCACAAGCGCCTGTCCCATGAGGTTCCCATCCACCCGCATGAGGGCCGTTTTCGACCTCGGCAAGCCATCATCCGGTCCCGCAACGCGCGCTTGCCCGCGCACCGGGTCCCGGTTCCATGCTCTCCTCCATGACCTTGTTCGAGCGCATCATCGCCCGCCAAATCCCCGCCGAGATCGTGTATGAGGACGAACACGTCCTGGCCTTTCGCGACATCAAGCCGCAGGCGCCGGTGCACGTGGTCTTGGTCCCGAAGCGGGCCATTCCCAGGATCGCGGACGCCCGGGCGGACGACGCGGCGGTGCTGGGGCACCTGTTGGTGACCGCCCCCGAGGTGGCGCGGCGTTGCGGGATTGCCGACACCGGCTTCAGGCTCGTCATCAACAATGGCCGGGACGGAGGGGAGACGGTGCCCCACCTGCATTGTCACGTCCTGGGAGGTCGCCCTCTTGGGTGGCCGCCCGGCTGATGCATCAAGGCCTGCCCACGGCCCGGCCGCGGCATGTCAGCTCACCCGCGTCGCGCCCTCGTCACGGCGCATCTTCCATAGCAGCCAAACCACCTCCTCGAAGAAGGCGCTGGTGCGCGGGTAGGTGATGAAATCCTCGACGTGCTCGACGCGCGGGCCGTCGGCGATGTTGTGGGCGCCTCGGTTGAGGACGGCTGCGGGGACGCGGCGCCGGAGCCCTTCCAGCATGAGGACCAGGTTCTCGCCCTGGGACCGGGCCTGCATGGTCGGCTCGTGCCGAAAAACGAGCTGCTCCAGCGTCGAGTGATAGCGCAGGGTGGCATCGCCAAAGACCAGCTCAATGCGGACGGCCTGACGATCATACCCCACGGCCACCAGGCGAATGCCCCGGTAGGGCACGTCCGTGGGTGCCTCCAACGCGTTGAGCAGGCGCAGGAAGTGGTCGTGAAATTGGAACCCAACAAACAGGGTGGGCTCGGGCAGGCGCGGCAGGTCCGCCTCGGCCACCAACTCCACGTGGACGCCATCGGAGGCCAGCGACGCGGCAATGTTCTGGGCATCCTCCCCTTGGAGGTCACGCGCCAGGATGCCGTAGGCGTCATCGGCCACGAAGACGGCGTCGGCGGGAGCCAGCGCGGTGCTGGTAAGAAAGGCCTTGCGGAGGGCCTCGACGGGCGGCGCCTCCATGGTGGTCTGCATCAATGCGTAAGTCATCATGAGGCCCGAAGGCTTCGCCCACCGGCCCGGCCTTTCATCCACCGGCCCCGCCCTGCGTGTCAATCGCGCCTTTGGCCCAAGCGTCCGTCCGGGCCCGCGCGCCCGACCACCACGCGCAACGCACGGGCCTCCACCCGGAACTCCACCGGCAAGGCTCCGACGTCGTCGCCCTCCACCTGGAAGCGCGCCCCGACATGGTCGCTGTGCATTTCCACGAACCGCCCCTGGAAATGCGCCACGCCCGGGAGCGAGCCTGCCCGGCCATGCCACGCCGCAAGCACGGCGCGCGCCAAAGCCAAGGGATGGGCGTGCCGAAGCACCGACACGTCCAGCAGCCCGTCGTCCAGAACCGCCTCCGGGAACACCCGAAACCCACCGCCATACAGCCGGCCGTTGCCCACCAAGGCCAACGGCCCGCTTGCCGTCCTCCCCGACACGCGCACCTCAATCTGGGGCAAGGTCCTCGACGCCACACCCAGACCCGCCCAGACGTACGCCAAGGGCCCGGCCCACTGCTTCAGACGCCATCGGACCCGTCGGATGGCCTCCGCATCCATGCCCGCGCCGGCCAACTGGACGAACCGTCGCGTCCCGCCCGCATGGGTGGCCACCCCGATGTCCACCTCGCACCGGCGCCCGGACATCACCTCGCCCCAGGCAGCAGCAGGGTCCCTGGACATGCCCAGCTCCCGGGCAAACACATTGACCGTTCCCATCGGGAACACCGCCATGGCGGGACGACGGGGGGCCTCGACGAGACAAAGCCCGTTGACCACCTCGTTCACCGTGCCGTCTCCGCCCGCCGCGACCACCAAGTCGGCCCCAGCCTCCCCCGCCTGCCGGGCCAACGTTACGGCGTCTCCGGGACCGCTCGTTGCCAACAGGGCGGCATCCTTCGCCAGGAGGCCAAGGCGCTCCCGCCAAGCCCGCGCGCGGTCTCCGCGGGCGGAAGGGTTGAAGACCACCGCGATCACATCGGCGGCGTCAACGGGCGCCGGCCGACGGAATGACGAGGCGGTACTCGGGCGACCAGACGCTTTCCACGTGGCGTGCCGTGACGCCGGGATACTTGAAGTCGAACCGATACTTGTATGCCACGTAGGATCGTCCCTCGCTGACCGGGATGGCGGCCTCCCAACGGTTCCGGGCGACCGGCACGCGCGTCATGGGGTAAAGCTGGCCATCCATGTCCACCCAGGCCTGCACGTCCTCCGGCTTCACGCCGCGCCGCATGGAATCCCACGACGCCTCGAACGAATACACTCGGGTGGGGTTGGCCGGGACCGTCCTCGGTGTGAAGTTCGAGACGGACGTGGTTGAACAACCCGACACGAGCAGGGCCGAGCACGCCGCAACGCCCAACATCCACCTTCGCACGTTCATGAAGCCGGATGTTTCCCGGCGACGGCAAGCCAAGGCAAGGTGCATTTCACCGGATGCAGGACGACGCGTGTCCCTGGGTGGAGACACGGCAAGCGCCTCCCGGCTTGGAACCCTTCGGAGCCTCGTCATCCTTGCGCCATGGCTTCGCCTGCCCCGTCCCGTTCCAACGTCGCCGTGAGCACCGTCGGCGCCTCGCCGCGCGACCTGAAGGCCTTCGTGCGGATCCAGCACGACCTTGCAGCCCACGACAACATCGCGGTGCTGCCTCTCCTCGGCGAGGTCATGCAGGTCTTGTCCGCGGCCAACCCGTATTGGTGCCGCGCCCAGCGCTCACTGTGGCGCGCGGAGCGCGATGGACGGGCCATCGGGCGCGTTGCGGCCATCCTCGACCCCGAGCACGAGCGCCTCCACGGCGAGCGGTGCGCGTACTTCGGATTCTTCGAGTGCATCGAGGACGCGTCCGTGGCGCGAGGCCTCCTCGACCACGCCGCCGCCTGGGCGAAGGAGCGCGGGGCCACCCGGCTGCGCGGTCCGCTCAACCCCAACATCAACGAGGAGTGCGGCCTGCTCGTCGAGGGGTTCCACCTGCCCAACGCCGTCATGATGCCCCACAATCCACCCTGGTACCCCCGCCTCGTCGAGGCGGCCGGCCTCGCCAAGGCCAAGGACCTGGTGGGGTTCGACATCCGCGTCGCCGACAGCCCCTCCGACCGGCTCGCGCGCATTCGTGACATTGTGCGCCGCCGTTGCCCGGGCGTTTCCCTGCGGGCCATCACCCGGCGCAACCTGTCCTCCCTCCTTCCGGCGCTCACCCAGGTGTACAATGCCGCATGGGAACGCAACTGGTCGGCCCTCCCCATGTCCCCGGACGAGATCCGGTTCCTGGCCGGGCGGCTGGAGCCGCTCCTCGTGGACGGGCTTGTTTGGCTGGCCGAGGCCAGCGGCGAGCCCGCCGGCCTGCTGCTCATGGTGCCGGACATCAACCCCGCGCTGCGTCCCCTGCGCGGCCGCCTCGCAACGCCCGCCCTGCTCGGGGCCCTGCCCACCCTCCTGGGCTGGCGACGACCCGCGCGCTTTCGACTGATTGCCTTGGGCGTGACGCCCCAACACCGGCGACGCGGACTCGAGGGCTGGATGTTTGCCGAGGGCGTCGCGGCCGCCCAACGCCTCGGCTTCACGGAATGCGAGGCGTCATGGGTCCTGGAAGACAACCTGCCCGTCCACCAGCTCGCCGCCCAGTTCAACGGGCGCATCACCCGTCGCTACCGCCTGTACGACCGGGAACTATGACGCCGCACGTGGCACCGCCACGCCTTACTTCATCCCAACGTACAACCGGTGCACATCATCGTGGTCGTCAAGCTCGTTCAGGAAGGCCGCCACCGCCGTGCGGTCCGCCTCCGCCAGCTCCGTGGGGTTCTTGGCCACGTAGCGCAGCTCCGACGCCACGATGTTCCAGCCCGCCTTCTTGAGCCATTGGCTCACCGTCGCGAGGTCCTTCGTGTCCGCCAGAAACCGGCTGCCTTGGCTGCCCTCCGGAACCTCCTCCGCCTCCAACGGCTCCACGTTTTGAGCGCCCGCCTCGATGGCGTCGCCTTCCGGGTCGCGCGCCGTGTCCGTGTGCGTCGCCTCCACCACGCCCATCCGGTCAAAGAAGAAGCTCATGCTGCCCGGCTGCCCAAGCTGCCCGGAGCGGAAGATGTGGCGGACCTCGGACGCCGTGCGGTTCCGGTTGTCCGTCAGGCACTCCACGATCACCGGCACCTTGTGCGGCGCGAAGCCCTCGTACAGGACCGTCTCGTACTCCACCTTCTCGTCCAGCAACCCGGCGCCCTTCTTGATCGCGCGCTCGATGGTGTCCCGGTACACGCTCGCCTTCCGCGCCTTCTCCACGGCCACGTGCAACCGCGGGTTCAGGTCCGGGTCCGCGCCGCCTAGCTTCGCCGCCACCATGATCTCGCGGACCATCTTGCCCACGATCTGACCCTTCTTCTGCGCGTTCGCCTCGCGACCCGCCTGCTTCCATTGTGCGCCCATGACCTGCGCAGCCTGCCCCAAACCCCGCCCCGTTTGAAATCAGGAAGTTCCCCCTTGAATCCATGGCCCGCCTGCCAAGCCTTTCCCATGCCTTCGCGCCCCTCGTGGCCCATCGCCCTCACCGTCGCAGGCTCGGACTCCGGCGGCGGCGCCGGCATCCAGGCCGACCTCAAGACCTTTCAGGCCCTTCGAGTCCATGGCGTCACCGCCATCACCTGCCTCACCGCCCAAACCCCGGCTGGCGTCCGCGCCGTCCAGGCCATCACCCCGGACTTTCTCCAAGCCCAGCTCGACGCCCTCTTCGCCGAACTCCCGCCGCGCGCCGCCAAGACTGGCATGTTGTGGAATGCCGGGCTCATCCGCGTGGTCGTCGAGAGCTGGCAGGCCCGTGGCCGCCCACCGCTCGTCGTGGATCCGGTCATGATCGCCACCTCGGGAGCTGTCCTGCTCCAACCCGACGCCCTGAAGGCCATCCGCGAGCAATTGTTGCCCCTCGCGCGCGTCGCCACCCCCAACCTCGACGAGGCCGCCCACCTCTTGGGCTCCACCTTGTCCAGCCTCGACGATCTCCGGCAGGCCGCGCGCGAGCTGCATCGCCGCCATGGTTGCCCCTTCCTCGTCAAGGGAGGCCACCTCCGTTCCTCGCCGGACGCCGTGGATGTCTTTTGGGACGGTCGCCGCGAGGTCGTCCTGTCGGCCCCGTTCATCCGGGGCGTGTCCACGCATGGCACGGGCTGCACCTACTCGGCGGCCATCGCGGCTGGGCTCGCCCGTGGACTCGGTCTCGTGGCCGCCGTCCAGCACGCCAAGCGCATAATCACCCACGCCATCCGGGACAGCGTGCGCATCGGACGTCACCAAGCCCTGAGCCCGTCCCCATGCCCCGAGCCTCGTCCGAAGAGGAAGGCCGGCTGAACCCGCCGGAAACGCTGCTTTACATCGGAACCGCCACCCGTAGAAGCTTCGCGCCGTTGCGGGTCGCCGGCGTGGCGAAATGGCAGACGCGATAGACTCAAAATCTGTTGCCCGGAAGGGCGTGGGGGTTCAAGTCCCTCCGCCGGCACCACCCGCAAAAACCGCGAGAAATCGCGGTTTTTTTGTGTCCGGGCCATCCTGGCCCAACAAGGGAACGCCCCTGACCAGCCGACGCCAGTCCCGCACGCCTCCCGCAGGGTTGCGGCGGCCCACGGCAAGGACGGTCTTCGGATCACCCTAGAAACGGCATTGGGTCCGTCTTTAGGCCGCGTGCCCTCACGCGGCGGCGGCGATGCCTCGTGCCCAGTGCGCCGGGTCAGGGGACCCGGCCTACAGCCGAACTGGGCCTACCTCGACCTCACCCGCAGGGTGAGCCCCTGGGTTTCTGTCCATGAGCCCATCCGACCCGATGGGAAGGGCGTTTCCTCGCTTTGGCACCCGCTTTGACTGCCGTTTCTGGGATCACAGGCCATAGCGCCGCTTGAGAACGTCGAGGGGGCTGCGAAGGCGGACATTGGGGAGGGTCGGCATGGTGCCATCGGGGCCTCCTCCGTCGCCCTTGATCCGTTGGATGACCTCCGGCGAAAGGCCGGAGGTTTCGAGCCACTTGGACGCCTCGTCGGGCACCTGCTGGAACCATTGCTGCGCGGCCTGCTCGATGGCGCCATTCCGGGCGCTCTCGTCCTGGATCGTCGCGGCCCATTGCAGGGCGGTCTGGGGCTCGAACTGGACGAGCTGGGAGGACAAGGACTGGAGGACCTCGTCCGTGCGGATGGCCTCGGGTTGCTGGGCCAACCACGCGGCGGCGGCGACGGGATCCTTCTCCGCCCATTCGCCGACGACCTGGGTGGCGGCGGTGGATCGGTCGCCGGGGTCGGGAAGCTTGGCGAGGGCAGCGGCGGCCTCGGCGGGGTTGGAGCCACCCCAGGATTGGAAGGTGGCCTCGATGGACTGCTGGCGCAGCTCGGGGTTGGAAAGGGATTGGGCGAAGGCGAGGGCCTCGTTGGGCGAACGCTCCGCCCATTGGGTGACCGCCGCCTGGATGGCTTGCTGGGAGGCTTCCGCCCCGGGCAGGGATTGCGCCCAGGCGATGGCGTCCTTGGGGTTCTTGGCGGCCCAGTTCGACGCGACGTTGGACCAGGAGCCCGGGTCCACGTCGGAGGTAGGAAGGGTGGCGAGGTAGGCGGCGGCGGCGGCGGGGTCGGAGTGGGACCATGGGCCAACGACGTTGGCGAGCACGTCCTTGCGGCCCTTCGAATCCTTCTGGGCCTTCATCCAGGCCACGGCCCCGTCTAGGTCGTTCTCGGCCCAGGTGCTGGCGAAGCTGGCCATGGCCTGGTTGCGGGCGGACCCCTTGGGCAGGGACTCCAAGAGGGCAACGCCCTGCTCGGGGTCCTGGGTTGCGAAATGCCACGCGAGCTGGGAGGAGACAGCGATTCGTTCCTGCGTGCTGCCGAGGGACTTGACCCAGTCGATGACGGCGTCGGGCTGGGCTTGCGCGAGCTGGAGGGCGACGGTGTTGAGGGCGTTGTTGCGCAGGTCGCCCGGGGGAAGCGTCGCCACGTGCTGGGCCGCCTCCTTGGGGTTGAGCTGCGCCCAGGCCTCAAGCAGGCCGCTGAACGCGGTGTCACGGTCGCGGCGGCTCGGAAGCGTCTCGATCCAGCGAAGGCCCGCCTGGGGGTCGGACCCGAACGACCGCGCGGCGGCGTTCACCAGGAACGGCTCGTCCTTGTGCCGTTGAAACAGGTCGAGGGCAACCTTGGGATCCTCGTTGGAGGCCCATTCCATGACGCCTCCCAGGGCCACGCGGCGGAGGGTTGCGTCCTCCAGTCCCTCGGCCCAGCGCAGGGCCGCCTGCGAGTCCTGTCGCGCCCATTGGTTGACGATCTCGCTGACGGTCCCGGCATGCCGCATGGCCGACGGGAAGCGAGGGAGCAAGTCGGCAGCCATGGCTCCCGAGAACCCGGCGAGGTTGCTGAGCACGACGCGCGCGAGCCGCGCCTGGGCGGGGCCATCGCCCAGCGAACGCAGGTGGGAGATGGCGGCGGGCGCGTCACGTCGCGCCCATGCGCCGATGAGGCGGCCGATGTCGCCCGTGTCCTTGGGAAGCTTGAAGAACTCGTTCGCGGCGTTGAGGGCGGACTTGGGGTCGAGGTTGGCCCACTCGGCAAGGAGCGTGGATGCGAACTCGCGGCGCTCGGAGGATGCCGCGAGGGACCGGATCAAGGCGAGGCCCTGCGACGGGGCGCGGCGTCCCAGGATGGAGGCGACGAGGTAATGGGAACGATTCCGGGGCGTGCCCGGCGCGAGGGACAGATACCACCGGACGACGGCGGCGACGTCGTGGTCCACCCAGGCCTCGAGAATGGCGGCGCGCCAGGCATGGCTGTGGTCGGAGTCGCCGCGGCCTTGTTGACGCTCGGCCAGCGCGAGGGCCTTCAGGGGATCCGTGAGGGCAAGGCGTTGCAACAGGCGCTCGCCAAAGAGGCTGCACGCCTCCGCCGGAAGGACGGCCTGCGCCACGTCGAGGATGCGGACGACCTCGGCCAAGGGCGCCGCGGCAGCGAGGTCACGGAGGCGGTCGGCGCGGGCGACGGCGGACGGGAGCGCCATGGCCGCCGCGAGGTCGGCGGCCCAGTCGCCCGTCAGAAAGGATGGGGTGGCCTCCGCCCCCGCAGGCGCGGCGCCACCGACGCCGTTCGTGCCCGGGATGGCACGCACGTCCACGGGCGTGCCGGCGGCCCGCGAGGGCGTGCCGGGCGGTTCGGTGGCCGGCGACGAATGGCGCTGGCCGGCGACGTAGCCGGCGGCGGCACCGAGGGCGAGGGCGGCTGTCAGAGCGAGGGCAGGCTTGGCTTCCATGCGAACGCCCGTGAAGGCGCGGTGGGAGTTGAAGGCTTGTGAGGGAATCGTTCAACCACGGTTTGGCAGGGAGGCGAGCGGCGAATGGGTCATGGCGAACGGCGTGGGTCGGGACGCGCGGGACAGGTTCGGGTGGCGGCGGCGCGGCCCGGCCCCGTAGGATGCACGTCATGGAACGAGGGTTGGGAGACATGGGATCCGGGCTCGCGGTCGTGTTGTTCGGTCTCATGCTGGCGGCCGTCGAGGCGGGGCGGCAGATCGGCCGACGGCGGCTGGCGTCGGATCGCGAGACGTTTTCCGAGGGCCTCGGGGCGGCGGAGGGAGCGATCTTCGCCCTGCTTGGATTGCTTGTCGCGTTCACGTTCTCGGGGGCGGCATCGCGTTTCGAGGCGCGGCGGCACCTCATCACGGAGGAGGCGAACGCGATGGGCACGGCGTGGCTGCGGTTGGACGTGTTGGCGGAGGCGGACCAAGGGCCGTTGAGGGAATTGTTCCGGCGGTATGCAAGCCTGCGCGTCGCCGCCTATCAAAGGGTGCGGGATGAGGCGGCGGCGGCGACGACGCAGGCGGCGACGCTGGGCTTGCAGGGGGAGATTTGGCGTCGGGCGATGGCGGCCGTGCGAAGCTCGGGCACGGCCCCCGGCGCGGCGCAGGTGCTGTTGCCGGCATTGAACGAGATGTTCGACATCGTGACGACGCGCGGGATGGCGATGCGCAACCACCCGCCATTGGCCATCTACCTGTTGCTGGGCGTGCTGTGCGTCGTGGGTTCCCTGTTGTTTGGCTATGCTCTCAGCCCGAGCCGCAACCCCCACTGGCTACACCGCCTGTCGTTCGCGGGCATCACGGCCCTGGCGATCTACGTGATCCTGGACCTGGAGTTTCCGCGCCGCGGCCTGATCCGGATTGACGGGGAGGATGCGGTGTTGGTGGAGCTGGGCCGGACCTTGGACGCGCGGCCGTGAAGGCTGGGCGACCCGCGGGGCTCCCATGCACTGCCACGGGCCGCGCAAGGCTCGACGGTCCATGCCCCGGACAACACCGGCCCCGCGCCGCGAAGAAAGCCGTCGGCAGTCGCAGCGGTCCCTGCCCCGGGGCTTGCTTTTTTGATTGGGGCTGCTCAGCGTGCGCCTCCATTTTCACGAGGCTAAGCCTCCGCACGGACAAGAGGGGCATCCATTTCCTTTATGAGCGATTCGCAGGACCTGTCGTTGGACCTTGAGAAGGCATTTCTTCCCGCTTGGGCGCAGAAGCCCGAGGACCCCAACCGCTTTGCTCGGTACGAGGGCGGTGATGATCGCCGCCGGGAGGACCGGGGCCGCGGGGATCGCGGGCCGCGGCGGCCGGGCGGCGGGTTTGGCTCCGGGTTTGGCGGAGGCGGGACTGGCGGCGGCGGGGGCTTTGGTGGGCCACGCCGGGACAACCGTGGCCCGGGCGGCCCGCGCCGCGGATTTGGGGATCGTGACCGGGGGCCGGCTCCCGGCACGCCGCGGACGGGAATGATCCCGGGCGCGCCGGCGCAGGGCTTGGCATGGGATCCTTCAGCGGCGAGCGGGCCGGGCGACCGACGCGGCGGCGGACGTGACCGACGCGGGCCGGGTCCTCGTGGCTGGGGCGACCGCCGGGACGACCGAGGGCCGCGTCCGGAACCCTTGATCCCGGTGGAATGCGCCTTCATCCCGGAGCCGAACGGCGTGGCATCGCTTGCCAAGCAGATCCGGCTGAGCTGCCGGGCGTACCCGTTGTTTGAGGTGGCGTCGCTGGTGGTGCAGAAGCCGGACCGTTACGACGTCGTGCTTCGGGTGATCAAGGGCAAGGACGGCGTCCCGCAGCAGCCGTTGTTTGTCTGCTCGCTGGACGACACGGTGTGGCTGTCGGAGGCGGACGCGGCGCGGCATGTGTTGGCGCAGCACTTCGACACGTTCTACTCGACGGAGAAGATCGCGACGGACGCTCCCAAGGGCACGTACACCTTCGTGGCGCAATGCGGCATCAGCGGCGAGGTCCTCGGGCCGCCCAACTACCACGGCTACCAAGACAAGCTGCGTCGGATCCACGCCGAGCGCTTCGGGCGCATGCCCTTCGAGGCGTACAAGGCCCGGGTTCGCATCACCAAGGACGAGGCCGTGGTGAAGCAGTGGCTTGAGCAACAAAGCTTCCGCGCGGAGTACACGACGCTGAACGTCCCCGAGCCCATCAAGCTGTCCTCGCGCGAGGAGGTCGAGCAGCACTTCAAGGAGACCCACGCCGCCAACCTCATCCGGTCCGTCAACTCGGCCCCGGTGAAGCGCGACCAGCTCGGACGGTTGCCCGCTCCTCTCCAGGCCGTCGTCCGGGTGTCCATCGACCGCGAGCACCGCTTCCCCATCCGCACGGCCACCGCTTTGTCTCAGGCGTTTGCCAACGTGGGGCTCCAGTTCTTCAAGCGGGACAAGACCATCGTCCACGTCTCCGTGGCGCGCCCGAATTACCTCGACCTCTCCACGCAGGTCGTGTCCGACGGCGTGAAGAGAATCGTCTCCTACATCGAGGCCAACCCGAAGACGACCCGCAAGCAGCTCATCGACGCTCTCGCGCCGGCCGCCGCGCCGGTGGTCGAGCCGGCCGCCGCAGCCCCCGTCGTGGCCGAAGGAGCCGAGGCGGCGCCTGCCCCGGAGGCCGCCGCCCCGGTCGCCGCCCCGGTGCCTCAACCGGAACGCGAGGCTGTCCTGACGGACCTGCACTGGTTGCTCCACCAGGGCCATGTCGTCGAGTTGGCATCGGGAACCATGGAACTGGCCCAGAAGCCCGCCGCGCGCCCCGATCCCACCCCGGGCCAAGCACCCGCGGAAGGCCAACGGCGCCAAGGCGGCCAAGGCGGCCAAGGCGGCCGCGGCGAACGCCCGCCCCGCCAACCGCGCCAGGACCGCACCCCTTGGTCCCGCAAGCACGGGTTGATGCCCGTCACCAATCCCGGCTATCCCGCCTACTCCGCCCTTCCGCAGCTCGCAGGGATTTGACCCTTGGGTCCATGCGTTGGTGCCGTTGACGCCAACGCATCCTCCCCACGCGAGGCCCCCTGCCCCGTCGCAGGTCTCGTTGCATGAACCCGCCGCGCATGGTTGCCCGGCGGGTTTTTCGCGGAATGGTGCGCGCGTGGACCATCCAACGGACTACGGGCGGGCAACGCGGGAGGCTGGGCTGGAACGGTGGGGGCAGTTCCTTCCCCAGGCGTCCCGGTATGCGGCGTCGCGCAACCGGGTGGTGCCGGGACATCCCCATGTATCGCGGTTGTCGCCGTGGGTGCGCTCGCGACTGGTGACCACGCAGGAATTGGTCGAGGGCCTCCTGGCAGCGCATCGCTTTGGATCGGTCGAGAAGCTCGTCCAAGAGCTCGTGTGGCGGGATTACTGGAAGGGCTGGCTGGAATGGCGGCCCGCCGTCTGGAGGGCCTATCGCGCTGAGGTAGCCAAGCTCCGGTCCAACGGCCTGCCCGAAATGCTGCAACGCGCCGAGGCCGTCATGGAAGGGCGCGGCGGCGTCGCCGTCATGGACCGGTTCGCCCGCGAGCTGACCGAGACGGGCTACCTTCACAACCACGCCCGCATGTGGTGGGCGGGGTACTGGTGCCACGTTGAGCGGTTGCCGTGGGCGTTGGGGGCGGACTTCTTTTATCGGCACCTGCTGGATGCCGACCCCGCAAGCAACACGCTGGGCTGGCGTTGGGTCGCCGGCTTGCAGACACGCGGCAAGGCGTACCTGCCGCGCTGGTCCAACCTGGAGCGGTACTGCGCGCCGGAGTGGCTGGCCGACTCGCGTGGCTTGGAGCGACTGGACGATGCCGCGGTGACGCCGTGTCCGCTGCCGCCCGAGGCACCCTTCCCGAAGACGCGTTGGGCCACGCTGGCGGAATGCCCGGACGTGGCACCCGGGCGATGGGGGCTTTGGATTCATGGGGAGGACCTGACGCCCGAGTTGTCGGCGTTGGGCCGCCTTCATCCTGCGGTCGTGGCCACGGTGCTGGACGAGGCCCCAGTGCGCGCGCACGGGCTTTCCGCAGGACGTGTCCGATGGATG
>JBJSZF010000244.1:0-1567 GCA_046090125.1 Verrucomicrobiota bacterium | reverse complement strand
GGCCCCATCCGCTCGATCCCCTGGTCCAGCCCCGCCACCACCGCGTTCGTGTTCGGCTTGGCCATCGCCAACTGCGCCCGGGCGCGGTCCAGGTACAGCTCCGGCGCGGGCTCCACGTCCGACTTCAGGATCGAGTCCAGGTCCGACACCGCCGCCGCCGGGCGCCCGAGGCGCAGGTACACGCCCGCGCGCACCGACCGGATCACGGGTTGCCCGGGCTCCGCCAACGCGGCGACGTCGAGCAACTTCAACGCCTCCTCCAGCCGTCCTTGGTCCCGCGCCACCATCGCCAGGCGCACGCGCGCCGGCTGGAACCTCGGCTGGGCCGCCAGGGCCGCCTCCAGGTCCTGCCGCGCCACGTCCAGCTCCCCGTGCGCGCGCCAGACCTCGGCACGTTCCAGCAGGAGGCCCACGTCGCCCGGGCTCTTCGCAAGCTGCTGCGTCAACGAGAAGATCATCTCGAAGTCGTTGCCATGCGCATCCACGCGACCGCACCCCGTCGCGACCCCCACGCCCAGCGCGCCCAGCCAACCCAGCGCGGCCGCCAACACCCCGGCCCACCGCCCCATCCATCGACTCGCCTTCATCCGTTCCTGCCTCCCCTAGACCGTGATCCGGCCCTCGAACACGAACGTGGCCGGCCCCTTCAACCGCACGTTCGCAAAATCCTCCCCCTGCCGGTCAAACGCCACCTGCAACCGGTCCCCGCCCTGCACCTGCACCCCCACCGGGCTCTCGAACCCATGCACCCGCGACGCCACCAACGCGCTCGCCGTCACGCCCGTCCCGCACGCGAGCGTCTCCCCCTCCACCCCGCGCTCATACGTGCGCACCCGGATCCGACCCGGGCCCAGCACCTGCGCGAAGTTCACGTTGGTCCCGCGCGGCTTGAAGTGCTCGTGGTACCGAAGCGCCGCCCCGTGCTCCTGCACCATGGCCTGGTCCGCGTCCGGAACGAACACCACCGCGTGGGGCACGCCCGTGTTCACCGAGTGCACCTCCACCACGGCCCCGGCCACCGTCACCCGTTCCCCCAGCCGAAGGTCCCGGGGCTCCGTCAATCCAATCGTCACCTCATCCCCTTCGAGCGTCGCGTGGATCACCCCCGCCAACGTCTCGAACGTCAACGTCGGCCGATCCCAGCCCGTCGCCCGCTGGACG
Source organism: Verrucomicrobiota bacterium (assembly GCA_046090125.1). GTDB lineage: Bacteria > Verrucomicrobiota > Verrucomicrobiia > Limisphaerales > UBA9464 > UBA6176. The sequence continues at coordinate 406 of JBJSZF010000244.1, read as the reverse complement.
TATCGTGCGAAGCAACGCGCCCCGTTCCCGCACATCTCCGCGTCCGACCCATCCGAGTTGTAGAACGTCCACGCCCAGTCCGCGCGCCCGGATCCACACGGCACCAGCAACATCAGGCCATCGGCCCCGATCCCGAACTGCCGATGGCACAACCGCGCCACCTGCTCCCGCGTCAATGCGATCCGCCCGTCCCGGTTGTCGAGCAGGATGAAGTCATTGCCCGCGCCGCTCATCTTCACAAACTCGAGGGTCATCGTGTGCCGCAGCGTATCGAGGCCCGCCCGCGCGACGCGAGCACCCATTCGGCGGGGGTGGGAGGCGAGCAGCGAGCAGCGAGCGGCGAACGGCGGGCAGGGACTTCCTGCGCGCTCGACGAGGCGACGTCTCCGCCGGCTGAAGCCGGGAC
>JBJSZF010000243.1:0-1433 GCA_046090125.1 Verrucomicrobiota bacterium | reverse complement strand
TTCTCGATCACCTGCGGCGGCATGGGCACCTGAACCGGGGGCTGGTCCTTGCAGGATCCGCACGCATAGACCGGGCGGACCGTCCTGCGGCGGATGAGCTTGGCCGGGATGAGGTCCAGGCGCTCGGTGCATTCCTCGCGGACGAGGCATTGCTCCCGGCCGCAGCGGCCGCAGGACTTGGAGGCCGGCTCCAGGCGTTCCTCGACGACCTCCAGGTGCTCGGGCAAGGGGCGGCGGACGGGCTTCCTGCGCGCGGCCTTTTCCGAGGGCTGCCCGGCGGGCGCCTCGGGCACGACGACATCCGTCGTGGCGGCGGGCACGGGGTTCTTGAAGACCTCCTCCAGGAGCGGGATCTGGTTGTCCTCCAAGTTGAGCTTCTCGGATCGCGGGCCGAAGAGGCGCTTTTCCAAGGCTTGGACACGAAGCTCAAGGCGCCGCTTTTCGGCAAGCAACTCCCCCACCAAGGCGAGGGCTTCCTGGAGGGAAGCCGGTGCCGGAATGGAGGTGCTGACCATGCCGATTTAGCTAGCTAGAACAGGGCCAAAACCATTGATTTCATTGATCTTTATGAACTTTCTTCACGGGTTATTTGGCCTTCGATCGAGCCATGGGCGGCGCTGGGTTTTCGAGAGGTCGATGCCACCCAAAAGCAGGGTGAGCTCCTCGGCGGTGAGCTCGATCGACGGGGCGTCGGAGGCGGGCCATGCGAGGGTGCCGGACTCCAGGCGCTTGGAGCAGAGCCACCAGCCATTGCGATCCCAGAAGAGGATCTTGAGGCGGTTGCGGCGTGAGTTGGCGAAGACGAAGAGGTGGCCCGAAAGGGGATCGAGATGGAGGGAGTTGCGGACGACGCCGGCGAGGGTGTCGAAGGACTTGCGGAGGTCGGTGGCCCCGGCGGCGAGGAAGACGCGGGCGTGGCCGAGGAAGCTCAGCATCGGCGGAGAATGTCGATGAGTGGGACGAGGCTTTGGGAATCGAGCGCCACGGGGAAGCGCAGGCGCCATCCCGAGGGGTTGATGATCTCGGCGGACGAGGCGTGGGGCGACGCGACGTCGGGCGGCCGAAGCTGGACGGGAACGAAGCGGGCCTTGGAGTCGGGGACGGAGGCCTGCGAGGACGAGATCCGAATCCAGCGCCGGACCGACATGGGGTGGACACCCATGCGGGCTGCGAAGTCCTTGGCCGAGAGGCCGAACTGATGGAACTGGCGGACGAGGTCCTGGACCTCGGACCGGGACCTGCGGCGTCGCCGCGAATCAGGGGATGGAACGTTCATTCCCTCCGACTACCACGGCCCTGGCTAACCCGTACACCATGGGGCTCGGCGAACGCTTACGGGGGAATTGCAATGGCTGGCTTCCTGCCACTTCGTGGCCTTGTGGCTTCGTGCGATGTTGGACGAAGTGGTCTCTCCCCGAGGCATGAAGGGCACG
>JBJSZF010000242.1:0-1861 GCA_046090125.1 Verrucomicrobiota bacterium | reverse complement strand
CTTTCCGTCGGGCGAGACCTTCAGGATCGTGCCCTGATGCGGCGAGCTGACCGACGGTTCCCACGGCGCGCCCTTGGCGTAGAAAAAGTTGCCCTTGGAATCCGTGTGCAGGTCCAGGACGAACTCGTGGTAGTTGTCCGTGACGACGGTGTCGTTGTTGAAGTTCTGGTAGAGGTCGGCCTCGCCGTCGCCGTTGAGGTCCTTGAGCCGGGTGATCTGGTCGCGCCCGGCCACGTAGATGTCGCCCTTGACCACCTTCAGGCCGAGCGGCTGGAACAACCCGGTGGCGTAACGCTTCCACTTCAACTCGCCCAACGTCCCGTCCAGCCCCGAAACGATCCAAACGTCCCCATGGAACGCGCAGATCGCCGCACGGCCATCGGGCAGGAAGTCAAACCCGCCCCAGAACGTCCGCGTGTTGTACACGTTCGGGAACGGCTCCGTGATGGAGTCCACGGCGTACGCGCCGTCATCGGGGCCGCGCTTGCCCTGGGTGACGATCTTCTCGTTCCAGCGCGAGGGGCCGCCCTTGGTCAACGGACGCAGGTCCGCCACCCGCTGGGAGGCCACCGCCGCGAAGCCCGCCGGGTTGGCGTCGGAGGACAACGCCACGCGGACGGCCTCGTTCTTCCTGGGCTCCCATACGAGGGTGACGCGGCCGTCCTTCCCGACGGCGACGGACGCGCCGCGGAGGCCGGTGCCGCCGACGGCGAGCGTCTTGCCGCCCGCCATGCGAATCGTCACGGGCGAGCCGTCCGCCGGGATGTTGCCGCCGCCGGACTCGGCGCGGTCGGCGAGCACGAGCACGGGCGGGCCGTCCGTCCTCGTGAATTGCAAGGTGCGCGTGAACACGGACTGGGAGCCCGTCACGACGACGCCCGGGGACTCGAGGACCTCCGCGCGGCCGACCGTGTACTGGAGCACGACTTGGTCGCCGTGGACGTACACGCCCTCGTGATGCGCCCAGTCCCGGGGCAACGGGCCCACGCTGCCCTTGCGCGGGTCGGCCGATGCGCCCTTGGCCCCGCCCCAGCCGGGGATGTTGAGGGTGCCGAAGGTGGCGGCGGCCTTCACGGAGGGGGGCGGGGGCCACTCGATCTTGGTGAGCGTGTTGCCGAACTCGAGGAAGTCGCCCGACCACGCCGACGCGACGCGGAGGGTGTCGAGGTCATAGACGACGTGGTTGCGGCGGTCCTGGCCGAGGGAAATGGCGAGGCCCTTCATGGCGGCGCCGTTGTCCTTGCCGAGGAGGATGGTGCCGGACCAGAACGGTCCGCGGACGGGCTCGTCCGCCGGGTTGGCGGCGTGGAGGGAGGCGGCCAGCGCGACCATGCCGACGGCGGCGGTGATCAGCGGGCGGAGACGATGAGAAATGCGCATGCGACTCGTGGGGTTCGGATGAGATGCTGTCCAAACGGCCCGCGTCGTCGCAACCGCCAAATCCGGAGAAGACGGGCCCCGTGGAGATGGGGTGTTCCTGCTGCGAAGACGTCATCCAGCCGGCTCGGCCGACGTGAGCCCGACGGCCGCGGAAGTGGCGGAAGCTGGGGTGCTTCCGCCGTTGCGGGCGCGAGGGCAAGGAGGGCCCATCCGCCTGGCCAGTCCACGCCCCGTCCGGGTCTTGGCCTCGGGAGGCACTCGGCTTTTCCCATGCATGCCCTCGATGGCATTGCCTCGATTGGGCCAAGCCCAAGCCGGGCCGATTCAGTTGGGAGGGAAGTGATTGCGAAGCAGATGCTTCCGCAAGCCGAGGAGTGAGCGAGGCGCGGGCCGGTACGAGGCCCGTAACGAGCGAAGGACGAAGGAGTTGCGGAAGCAGATCGAGCAAGCACGACCGATCCAACTGAATCGGTCCGGCTGA
>JBJSZF010000241.1:0-2877 GCA_046090125.1 Verrucomicrobiota bacterium | reverse complement strand
GCTACAGGCTGGCATCCCTCCGGGATGCGTTGGGGGGGGGCGCACGTCTCGAGGATTGGAGGAGCGTGTCCTCCGGGATGCGCTGGGGCCATCGATCTGCGGGATGACGCGGCCGGGTGGATGCGGGAGGCATCGCAGCGTGTAGCCAGTGGTTGAGCGACGGCAAGGCGCCGACTACCGGTTGAGGACGACCATGCCATCCACCCACACGCATCTTCTCCATCACGTGATCTTTGCGACCAAGAATCGTGCGCCAGTAATCTTCGAGCCGTGGCGGGCCCGTCTGCACGAATACCTCGGCGGCTGCGTCAGGGGGTTGGACGGCACCCCCGAGGGCGTCGGAGGCGTGGCCGACCACGTTCACATGCTCGTGGGATTGAAGCCCACGCATTGCCTGGCCGACTTCATGCGCGAGTTGAAGAAGTCATCGTCCGCGTGGGCGCGGCAGGGCATCCCGGGCTTCTCATGGCAGGAAGGCTACGCGGCGTTCTCGGTGAGTGCTTCGGCCCGCGATGCGGTGAGACATTATATCCGTCAGCAATAGGAGCATCACCGGTGCAGAACCTTCCGGGAGGAACTGGTGGAAATCCTCACGAGGACCGGCTTGCCCTTCGACGAGCGGCATCTTTGATGAGTGCCTGGTGGATGCCGGAGGCATCGCAGCGTGTAGCCGGTGGTTGAGCGAAGCGACACCACCGGAGACCAATCCTCCCCAGGAACCCGTGCATCCCGGAGGGATGCCAGCAACGGCCCATCCGGCGCGCCGTGCATCCCGAAGTTGTCGGTGACAGGGGAGCGGGATGCATGGAGGTGCGGACGTGGACGTCCGCACTCCCAGCGTTGGGGCAGCCGTCTGCGGGATGACGCGGCCGGGTGGATGCGGGAGGCATCGGCGCGTGTCGCCCGGCAAGGAAAGCATCGCCATCAGAGGGTAGGACGGACGACGATTGGGGCGTGCGGGGCTTGGTGGTCTATGTGGGGGTGTTGGGGTTCTTCCTCGTGGCGGGGGGAAGTCCGTGGGCGCGGGCATGGGGGATGCGGCAGCGTTGGTTGCGGCCGTTGGTGGCGGCGTTGGCCGTGGTATGTGCCGTGGCGCTGGTGGTCTCGGGGTTGCAACAGCCCGGGGTGGAATGGTGGCCCGCCCTGTTGGCGGTGGGCTGCGGATGGGTGGTGGGACCGCTCGCGGGGCGGGTTCTGTCCGTGCAAAAGGCGGCGAACATCCCCGTGCACTGGGCGGCGCAACGGCACGCGGGCCTTGGGGGCTTGTCGTTTGGGGAGGCGTGCCGGGTGTTGGTGGTGTTGGTGGCATGGAATCCGGCGGGATGGTTGGCGGGCTGGAACTCGGGGCTGGCAGATGACCTGCGGTGCGTGGCGTGGAAGTCGGTGCTGGACGGGGTCACGTTGATGACGCTGACGACGTGGCGGCCGGGATGCGCGGTGGTGGCGGCGTTGGCGGGGGCGGGCGTCCAAGGATTGGCGGCGGGCGCGGGGGTGTTGGCGCGACCTTGGATGGAGAAGCATGGGATGGTGGGGCCGGCGTTGGTGGCTTCGGGGTTGGTGTGGCTGACGTTGCCGCTGCTGGTGTTGGGGATACGGCGGGTCCCCTTGTTTGCGTTGGTGTTGGCAGTGCCGGCGTCGGCGTTGTTCGCGGCGTGGTTTCGATGAGGGCGAGAGGGCGCCACGGCGACGAAGCCCGATGCTTCCCAGCGGTTGGGGGTTCGTGGCACGGTTGGGGGCGATGAATGCCATGCCGCGTCGTCGTTTCCTTGCTGCCGCAACCGCCTCGGTCGCCACGGGTGGTGCCTTGAACCGGGTAATGGCCGCGCCCTCGCCGTCGTTGGCGGAGCAGACGGCCCGCGCGCCGTTGTTCGTGTCCACGTGGCCGTTCGGCAAGCCCGCCAACGAACGCGCGTTGCTCACGTACCAGTCCGGGGGCGGCGGGCTGGACGCCATCGAGCATGGGATCCAATCGACGGAGGCGGACCCTGGGAACTCGTCGGTGGGCCTGGGCGGAATCCCGAACTCGGAGGGGGTGGTGCAGTTGGATGCGTGCATCATGAGCGGGCCGGGCCATCGGGCGGGCGCGGTGGCGGCGGTGGAGGGTTTCCGGCATCCGATCTCGATTGCGCGGCGGGTGATGGAGACGACGAAGCACGTGTTCCTGGTGGGGGAGGGCGCGATGGAGTTTGCGCGGCGGAACGGGTTTGAGCGGGGGCCGAAGGTTTCCCCGGGGCAAAAGGCGGCGTGGCTCCAGTGGAAGGCGGAGGAGGAGCGGAAGGCGCGTGCCAAGGCGGAGAAGAACCACGACACGATCGCGATGGTGGCATTGATGCCGGATGGAAACCTGTATGGCGGCTGCTCGACGAGCGGCCGGGGCTACAAGCTGCCGGGCCGCGTGGGCGACTCGCCGATCATTGGGTCGGGGCTCTACGTGGACAACGAGGTGGGCGCGGCGGGTGCGACGGGGATTGGCGAGAACGTGATGCGCTTCTGCGGGTCGTTCCTGGTGGTGGAGTTCATGAGGCAGGGGCTGCATCCGCAGGACGCCTGCATCGAGACGATTCGGCGGATCGCGCGGCTGGACCCGCAGGGGTTCGACCTTTCGATCAACTTCGTGGCGATCGACCGGTCGGGCCGGTTTGGGGCGGCGGGGACGGGGACGGGCTTCGAGTATGCGGTGACGACGGCGACGTTCAGCCGGGTTTATCAGAGCCCGGGGCTGACCTCGGCGGCGACGGGGCCGGTGGGCGGGAACCAGAAGTAAGGCGTCGCGGCACGGCGTGCATCCCCAGTTTGCACGGGGGTGCGGCCGGGGACGGCCGCGCGCCCGGCGGCGTCCCCGGCGGCGTGCGCGGCGGCGTGCCCGGGCGCGCGACC
>JBJSZF010000240.1:0-5347 GCA_046090125.1 Verrucomicrobiota bacterium | reverse complement strand
GCCGTTGCCGCCCAGATGAGCTTCGCAAGGCCGGTGACCCTCTACGAGATGAGCCCGCACATGCACTACCGCGGCAAGCGCATGCGCTTCGAGGCCGTGTTGCCGGACGGCACCGTCGAGACGTTGCTCAACGTCCCGAACTACGACTTCGCGTGGCAGAGCATGTATCGCTTGGCCGAGCCGCGTCGGCTGCCCGCCGGCTCGGCGGTCCGGTTGACGGGGGGCTTCGACAACTCGCCGTGGAACCCGTGGAATCCGGGCCCGGGCTCCGAGGTGCGGTTTGGGGAGCAAACCGACGAGGAGATGTTCATCGGCTACCTCAACTACTCGGAGGAGTAGGGCGGGCGTGCTTGGAGAATCGGCCGGGGCAGGGCAGGCTCGGTCCGTGGATGTTTCGGGCGCGAGAGCGGTCGGGGAAGCCAAGGAAAATGCGGGGGGCAAGGGTGCCGGCGAGGCGGAGGCCGCGCCCGTCCCGACCGTGCGTCTTCCGGAGCTGTTGGCCCCGGCGGGCGACTGGGAATGCGCGCGCGCGGCCGTTGAGAACGGCGCGGACGCGATCTACTTCGGGCTCGACCGCTTCAACGCGCGGATGCGCGCGCGGAACTTCACGGAGGCGGACCTTCCCGCGTTGATGGAGTTCCTGCACCGGCGCGGCGTCCGGGGCTACGTCACGTTCAACACGTTGGTGTTTGCGGACGAGCTGGCCTCGGCGGCGGACTATCTTCGGGCGATCATCGCGTCCGGCGTGGACGCGGCGATCGTGCAGGACGTGGGGGTGTGCCGCCTGATCCGGAGGTTGTCGCCGGACTTCCCCATCCACGGCTCCACACAGATGACCGTCACGAGCCCGGCCGGGGTGGAAATGGCGCGGGAGCTGGGGTGTGGCCTGGTGGTCTTGGCGCGCGAGAACTCCATCCGGGAAATCGAGGCAATCCAGGCGGCGCAGCGCGCGTCGGGGCGGCCGCCGTTGCCGCTGGAGGTCTTCGTCCATGGGGCGTTGTGCGTGGCCTACTCGGGCCAATGCCTGACGAGCGAGGCCCTGGGCGGGCGCAGCGCGAACCGCGGCGAGTGCGCGCAGGCCTGCCGCATGCCTTATGAGCTGGTGGCGGATGGCCGCGTGGTGGACTTGGGCGACCGACGTTACCTGCTGTCGCCCCAGGACCTTGCTGGTCTTGAAGTGCTCCCGCAGTTGATCCGGGCTGGCGTGGCGTCGCTGAAGATCGAGGGCCGGTTGAAGTCGCCCGAGTACGTGGCGGCGGTGACGCGCGTGTACCGGCGGGCGCTGGATGGAATGGCCTCGACCCCGGCCTGCGTCCCAGTCGATGGCCTGCCGGGGATGGATGCGTCGCGCGCCCGCTACGAGCTGGAGATGGGCTTCTCGCGCGGGCTGCACACGGGATGGTTTGGCGGCATCAACAACCAGGAACTGGTCCATGCGCGCTTCGGGAAGAAGAGGGGCGTGTACCTGGGCGAGGTGCTCCGCGTCGAACGCGAACGCCTCGTCCTGCGGCCGGAGGGCCCCATCCAGGCGGGCGACGGCATCGTCCTCGACGCCGGGCGACCGGACCTCAAGGAGGAGGGCGGCCGCATCTTCGGGGTCCATGCGCGCGGCGACGGGACCGTGGCCCTGGAGTTTGGGCGAGGGGCCGTGGATTGGCATCGCGTTGCACCGGGCCAACGGCTTTGGAAGACGGGCGACCCCGCGCTCGCGCGCGAGCTGCGCAAGACGTTCGAGGGCGAGGCCGTGCGCCGCCCGCGTCGGGTGTGGATGGAGGTGCATGGGCACGAGGGCGTGCCTATGACGGTCATGATGCGACACGAGGCGGGGCCCGTCGTAAGGTCCGAATCGTCGGTGCCCTTGGCGCGCGCGGAGCGGCAGCCGCTGACGACGGATCGGTTGACGGACCAGCTTGGGAGGCTGGGAGGCACGCCGTTCCGCTTGGAAGGGCTGGAGAACCGATTGGAGGGGGCCGTCATCCTTCCCGTCAGCGAGCTGAATCGCATGCGTCGCGAGCTGGCGGATGCGATGGGGACGGCGTTGGTGCGCGCGACGCGCTGGACGTTGTTGGGGGATTCGGGGGCTTCGGATCCGACGCGAGTGGAAGCGTGTGAAGGCCTCAAGGTTGGGGATGGCGAGGCCACCCAGCCTGCCTCGGATGCGGCGGATCGCTTGATCGTGTTGGTGCGGTCGATGGGCCAGTTGGAGGCTGCCTTGGCCAGCGGGGTGCGGACGGTCTGCTGCGAGTTCGAGGATCCGAAGCGACTTCGCGAAGCGGTCCGCATGGTGCGCGAGCGATGCTCGTGTTCGGGGCCTGCGACGGAGGCGTGGGCGGTGCCGCCACGCATCTTCAAGCCGGGCGAGGACTGGATTTTGAAGATCGTGGCGTCGTCGGACCCCGACGGATTCCTGGTGCGGAACGCGGAGCATGTGCGGGCGTTTGCGGGACGGCGGATGCGCGGGGACTTCTCGTTGAACGTGGCGAACCCGTTGTCGGCGGAGCATTGGGTGCGGGGCGTCGGGCTGGAACGTGTGACGGCGAGCTACGACCTGAACGTCGCGCAGTTGGAGGGGTTGGCGCGGGGCGTGGACCCGGCATGGCTCGAGGTGACCCTCCACCAGCACATGCCCATGTTTCACATGGAGCACTGCGTCTTCTGCGCATTCCTGTCGAAGGGCACGGACTACACGAACTGTGGCCGTCCCTGCGACCGGCATGACGTCCGGCTGCGGGACCGCGTGGGGCAGGAGCACCCGTTGAAAGCGGACGCGGGGTGCCGCAATACGGTGTTCAACGGGCGGGCTCAGACGGGCGCGGAAGCGGCGGGACGGCTCATGGCGGTGGGGCTGCGGGATTTCCGGGTCGAGTTCGTGGACGAGGATGCGGCGACGGTAACGCGGACGCTGGGACGATACCGTGCGCTGCTGCGGGGCGAGGCGAGCGCGGAGCAGGTTTGGAGGGATCTCAAGCTGCACAGCCAGCTCGGCGTCACCCGCGGGCAGTTGGAGCAGGGGGAGGCACGCCGGGTGTTCCCGAGGGCGTCAGCCTAGCGCGGGCTTGGCAGCGTTGCGGGCGTGGATAGAGTGCCATGGCCGGGTGGTTGTTCATGGAGCAGCCGTCCCGGGAATGCGGGATGCACAAGATGAAAACGAGCAAGGTTGAAAGTCCGTCGGGTCCGCGCGCCGTCGTCGCGGGGTTCACGCTGATTGAGCTGCTGGTGGTGATCGCGATCATTGCGATCTTGGCGGGGATGCTCCTGCCGGCGCTGGGCAAGGCGAAGACCAAGGCGCAGGGCATCACCTGCATGAACAACGGGCGCCAGTTGATGATGGCGTGGAAGCTCTATTCCGGGGACTACAACGACAAGCTGGTGGCCTCGCTGAACATGCCGGGGCGCCCCGTGTGGATTGAGGGCGGCCTGGACTTTTCCAGCCCGGACAACACCAACAACCGCTTCATCACCAACGGGCCGTTGTTCAAGTACGCCGGCAATTCGCTCACCATCTACAAGTGCCCGGCGGACCGCGCCGCCACGGCCAAGCTGCCCCGCGCCCGCTTCACGCCGCGCATTCGCAGCATTTCCATGAGCCAGGCCTTTGACTTTGGAGGATGGCTTCCGGCCGCCCAATACAGGACCTATGCCACGGACTCGGAGATTGCCGTCCCGGCGAAGACGTGGGTGTTCATCGACGAACACTCGGACAGCATCAACGATGCCGCCTGCGCGGTGCAGATGGCCCCGCCCGAGGCGCGTTCCGCCCAGATCATCGACTTCCCTGCCAGCTACCACAACGGCGCTGCGGGCTTCTCGTTCGCCGATGGCCACTCGGAGGTGCACCGCTGGGTCGGGTCGCGCATCCGAGCCCCGGCCACCTACACGGGAACGATGGCGCTGAACGTCCCGGCCGGTGATTCCATCAACGACGTGAAGTGGTGGTCCGAGAACACCACGGTGCGGCGCTAGTTGGAGCGGGGCGGCGGACGCATGCCGCTGCCCTTGGGTGTCCTTGGGTCCAGGCCTGGATCCGTCCGCGCGGGGCTTTCCGCAGCGAGGCCACTTCCAACGGGCGGTCCACGAATTTGCCTCGTCATGGCCTTGGCCGGCTCTCCCCGCCATGAGCGGGTGGACGGTGGGATGCCTGCGCATCGGGCCGCACTTGAGGTTTTGCCCATCATCGATTTGCGAGGGCGTATCCTTGGCAGCCAAGGTGGGTGGTCCCCGGACGGGGAGGCCAGGCTGAACAGGGCCTGGTCCGAGCCTTGACGATTGGGTTGGGGGCAAAGGATTGCGAAGCAGGCCGAGCCAGCACGGCCGACCCAGCCGAATCACACCGGCTCAGAAACCACAAAGCTGACACGACCCATGAACACGCCATCGGACTCCTCCGGCGACAGCCATCGCCCCTCCAAGCCCAAGCGAGGCAACGGCAAGCCACCCCGACGCCCGGGAACGGCGAAGCGTCGAAAGCCCGTGAGCCACGCCGAGATGATGGAGAGATTCAAGGCGACCTTGCAGAAGGCCGAGCGGCTGCTGGCCTTCGGCATCGCCCAGGAAAACGAGCATCTCCGGGCGTCTGAGGCTCCGCGCCAGCGGGCACGTGCCTGCGCGGAGAAAGGGGACGAAGCCGGGGCCGAGGCGGCATGGCGCGAGGTGATCGCGGCAGAGGAGCAGACGGGCGAGGCCACCTTCATCTCCAAGGCCCATCTACACTTTGGATTCTGGCTGTTGGACACCGACCAGGTCGAGGCGGCCTTCGCCAACTCCACGCGTCTCGTCGAGGTGTCTCGCCGGGCTGAGTTTTCGTTCGTCTTGTGGAAGGCGCTGGAGCACCGGGTCGTTTGTGCCACGCGCCTCAACCTGATGGCTCCCGCCATGGAGGCGGCCGGGGAGGCGATCCAACTGGCCGACGGCTGCGAGGACTTGGTGGATCATCGTGGATGGTCCCGGGTGCTGCGTGGGAAGTCCCTGCTGGAGCTGGGCGAGGTGGAGCGGGCCAACGAGGACCTTGAGGCCTGCCGGGAGGACTTCGCCGACGATGCCCGGCCCAAGTGGCAGGAGGATGTCTTCACCTGGCGAATCCATTGGTGGGAGTTGGCCGCCGAGATCCGCATGGAGCAACGGAACGTCCGCGCCTCGGTTCAGGCGCGGGCCAAGGTTGTCCTGCTGCGCCGCGCCCTGTTCAAGCACCGCAAGGAATCGTGGCATCTCGTCGCCGATGCCTTGCGACAGTGGGCCGATGCCCTGCGCATCGACGGGCAAGCCGGCGCGGCCGCCGTCGCGGAGACGGAGGCGGGCCGATTGGAGGCCGAGTTTGATGTCGAGGACGCGGCGGCCGCCCCGGGCTGAG
>JBJSZF010000239.1:0-2813 GCA_046090125.1 Verrucomicrobiota bacterium | reverse complement strand
CCACCCGCGACCGCCTGCGGCGCGTGCTGCAATACCTGCTCGACGAGGCCGAGTTTCTTTCCCCGTTCTGCATCCGGTCGTTGTCGCGGTTCCACGAAAAGAACCCGTTCGTGTTCGAGTGCGACGGCGCGGTGCACCGCGTGGACTACGTGCCGGGCGAGTCCACGACATACCTGTTCGGAGGCAACTCCAACTGGCGCGGCCCCGTGTGGTTCCCGGTGAACTATCTGATCGGCGAGGCGCTGGAGCGGTACCACCACTTCTACGGCGACGAGTTCACGGTGGAATGCCCGACGGGCTCGGGCCGGTTCATGACGCTTCGGGAGGCGGCGCTGGAGATCGAGCGGCGGCTGGCGTCGTTGTTCCTACCCGGCCCGGATGGCCGCCGGCCGGCGATGTCCGGGCATCCTGTGTTCAGCGAGGACCCGAACTGGCGCGGGTTGGTCCAGTTCCACGAGTACTTCCATGCCGAGACCGGGCGTGGCTGCGGCGCGAATCACCAGACGGGCTGGACGGCCTTGGTCCTTCGTTACCTCGGCGACGTGGCGCGGCGGCGGCATGGCGGGTGAGACGCGCCGGGCCCGCCCAGGGGCGAAGAGGATCGGCTGTCTCGGTGCCGTGGCCCGTCACCGCGAGGGTCACCCGCGCGCGCGGAGCAGCAGCGCCGCATTCCAGGCGGCGAACTCGCGCAGGCCCGGGCAGTGCATGAGCCAAGGCACTTCGGTGTAGTAGCGCGGTGCCATGGCGACGACCTCGAGGCGCGCGTCGTCGCGGAGCCAGCCGAGGACGCGGCCGATGTGCGTGACGAACAGGTTCTCGCCCGGCCGATGAAAACGGCGGCGTCGCAGCGCGTCGTACAGGCGCGGCCCAAGGCGGGGACCCAGGTAATGCAGGGGCGAGAACTCATGGCCGCCCCACGGCGAGAGCCAGTTTGTCCAGCTCAGGTACAGGTGTCCCCCGGGGGCCAGCAACTGGTCGGCGCGCCGCAGGAACTCGCGGGGCCGCCCGAGGTGTTCGAGCACGTTCGAGCACACCACCAGGTCGTGTCGGCCCAGGCCGTCGAGCGCGTCGCGGTCCAGGTTGATGGCGTGGAACGGGCGTTGCCGGTGTTCAGGAAGGAGAAGGTTCTGCTCGTCCGCGAACGTCACCGCACAGCCCATTCGGGCCAGCTCGCCCCCAAAAACGCCGTGGCCGCAGCCGAGGTCCAACGCCCGGACGCCCGTCCCGATCCGCACCCCGCGCGTCCCCAGCCACCGGATCGCGTCCGTCGCCTGCAACGCATAGAACGCGGCGTCGTCCCGATGCCGCGCAAAGCGCCAGAGGAGCCGGTGCAGGATCATCGGCGGTGAGGTCAGTCGATCTCGACGACGATCTTCCCGAATTGCCCGCCCTGTTCCATCAAGGCGAAGGCCGCCGCGACGTCGTCGAGCTTGAACCGGTGGCTCACGACGGGATGGATGGCATGGCGGGCGACGTAGGCGGTCATCATCTGGAAGTCCGTGGGGCTGCCCATGGTGGTGCCCAGCAGGGAGAGCTGCTTCCAGAAGACCTTGCGCATGGCCAGCTCGGGGGGATTGCCGCGTGTGGCTCCGAAGAAGACGATGCGCCCGCCCGCCGCCGCCAGGTCCACGAGGTCGCCAAAGCCCGGGCCGCCCGAGCTGTCGATGATCACGTCGAAGGGGCCGTGGTGCTCGCCGAAGTCCTTGGCCCAGCCCCCGTGGGTGTACAGCGTGCCCGCCTTGGCTCCTAGGTCGTGGGCGCGTCGGAGCTTTTCCTCGCTGCTCGACGTCACGCAGGGAATCGCCCCGGCGGCCACGGCGAACTGAAGCGCAAACAAGGCCGTGCCCGCGCCGATCCCGGTGATGAGAATCCGCTCGTGCGCCTTGAGATGGGCGCGGCTAAACACCGCGCGGAATGCCGTCAGTCCGGCCAACGGCAACGCGGCCGCCTCCGCCCAGTCGAGGTGCGTCGGCTTGGGCGCGAGTTGCGTGGCCGGGACGGAGACGAGCTCGGCCAGGGTCCCGTTGCGCGGCATCCCAAGAATCGTAAAGCGCGGCTCCTGCGCACGCGGGTCGTGGCCCCAGTCCAGCGACGGGTTGATGATGACCTCGCGGCCTTCCCAGGAGGCGTCCACGCCGGGACCCACCTCCGTGACGATGCCCGCGCCGTCCGACCCCGGGATCATGGGGAAGTGCAAGCCCGGGTACGCCCCTTGCTTGATCCACACGTCCCGATGGTTCAAGGCCGCCGCCTTGAGACGCACCACTGCCTCTCCCGGGGCCGCGTGCGGGGCCGCCACCGTGTCCACCCGAAGCTCCTGCACCGCGCCAAGTACCGCTGCCTTCATGATGGCTGCGGACGCTACCGACGGGAGGGGAGGCTTCCAACCAGCAATTGCCCTCGCGCGACCCGTGCCTTGCCTCCGGGAAACCCGCCGGGCTTGGACGACGTCGCGAACTCTGACCATAAGCTGTCATGCTCCGGTTCGCCGAGATGACTTCGTGGAGCGCGAAGGAACGGCCACGAAGAAGCTCGGTGCGTGCGATTCACCCTGAAATCGGCAGTCAATGAGGGTGCCAAAACGAGGAAACGCCTTTCCCATCGGGTCGGATGGGCTCATGGACAGGAACCCAGGGGCTCACCCTGCGGGTGAGGTCGAGGGAGGCCCGGTTCGGCTGTAGGCCGGGTCCCCCATACGCGTTAACCTAAAATCCTTGTCGCGCCCAGCCCGTGCGGCAGGCTCGGGCCATGGCACACGACGCGTTGCCCGAAGAATGGGAAATCCTCGCCTCCTGGCTCCCCGACAACCTCGA
>JBJSZF010000238.1:0-1375 GCA_046090125.1 Verrucomicrobiota bacterium | reverse complement strand
CAAGACCACCATCCTGGCCCCCATCGACGGCACCGTCACCCGCCTTGCCTCCGAGGTCGGCGAGCGCGTCCATGGCACCGGCATGATGGCCGGCACCGAGATCCTCAACCTCGCCGACCTCGGCGAGATGGAGGCCCGCGTCGAGGTGGGCGAGGTGGACGTCGTCCTCATCCAGCCCGGCCAACGCGCCCGGCTGGAGGTTGATTCCTTCCGCGACCGACGCTTTGGCGGCGTCGTCACGCAGGTCGCGCGCTCCGCCAAGACCCAGGGCGTGGGCACCCAGCAGGAATCCACCAAGTTCGAGGTCCGCATCCGCATCCAGGACAAGGAAACCTTCCTTCCCGGCATGTCCGTCACCGCCGAGGTCGAGACCCGCTACCGAACGAACGTCTTGTCCGTCCCCATCCAGAGCATCACCACGCGCGTGCCCGGGGCGTCCAATGCCGTCGCCCACGCCCATGGGGCCCAGGCCGCCGCGCCCGACGCGCCCAAGGAGGACTTCCAGGTCGTGACCCAGCGCAAGGCCAAGGAAGCCAACAAGGCCCGCGAGGTCGTCTTCGTCATCCAGGAAGGCAAGGCCCGCATGGTCCCCATCCAACGCGGCATCAGCGACGACACGCATTACGAGGTCGTCGAGGGTGTCCAGGAAGGCATGGAAGTCATCACCGGCAGCTTCCGTGCGCTCTCCCGCGAGCTCGAGGACGGCAAGGCCGTCACCACCCAGACCAACAAGCCCGGGTGGTCCCTCTCCTTCAAGGCGTCGGCCGCGCCCTGAATCGCCCCCCTCCCCGATTCCAGTTCCCCGCCCTTCCCCGCCATGCCCCTCATCCGCATCCGCGGCCTTGCCCGCCGCTACCAGATGGGAGCCGACACCGTCCACGCCCTGCGCGGGGTCTCCCTCGACATCGAGCGCGGCGAATACCTCGCGATCATGGGGCCCTCCGGCTCTGGCAAGTCCACCCTCATGAACCTCCTGGGCTGCCTCGATTCCCCCACCGAGGGCACCTACGAGCTCAACGGCAAGGACGTGGCGCGCATGTCGGACAACGAGCTGGCCGACATCCGCAACATCGAGATCGGGTTCGTCTTCCAAAGTTTCAACCTGCTGCCGCGCTCCGACGCGTTGCACAACGTGGAGCTGCCCCTCGTCTATGCGGGCATGCCGCGCGCCGAGCGCCGCAATCGCGCCCGCGAGGCCCTCGCCGCCGTCGGCCTGGGCGAGCGCATGCATCACCGCCCCAACGAGCTCTCCGGCGGCCAACGCCAGCGCGTCGCCATCGCCCGCGCCCTCGTCAACAAACCCTCCATCATCCTCGCCGACGAACCCACCGGGAACCTCGACTCCCGCACCGGCGAGGAAATCCTCGCCCTCTTC
>JBJSZF010000237.1:0-3985 GCA_046090125.1 Verrucomicrobiota bacterium | reverse complement strand
CGGACGTGCTGAGCCACGTGCGCGAGGCCTATGGAGACGGTGCCGCTCCCGTGCCCGTGGACCTGGTGCGCCGGTTGCGGGCCCAGGCGGGAGAGCGGAGCGCGCCTTGGACTGCGGGGGAGTTGGCAAGGTAGGGGAGGGGGTATAAAGACCATAGGCACCATAGGCACCATAGGCCTCACGGGCCTCATAGTCCCAATGGGATCCAGCCCAGGATGGTTTGCTCATGAAGAAGTTCCTCCAGTGGCTCTTGGCCCTGCTGGTGGTGGTGGCGGTGGGGTGCCTCCAGCCGCTGGACCGGACGCCGTACCTGTCCGCCGCGTACCATCAAGAAACGCTGCGTCGTTGGGAGTCAGGGGCGGCGGCCCATGCCTCCACGAACGGCCCGGTGCGAGCAGGTTGGGCAAAGGTGAAGCTCACGCCGACGCTGGGCGTGGACGACGAACCGGGCGCGGGACGGTTCCAGGCGGTTCCATTGGCTGGGTATGGGGCGCGCAAGGGGCGTCCGGCGACGGGCGTTGCAGACGACGTGTGGGTGAAGGCGTTGGCCTTGGAGGTGGGTGGCCGCCGGGTCGTTTGGGTGGCCTTGGACGCATTGATTGTCCCGTGGGAGGTGGCGGACGCGGCATGCCGGGAGTTGTCCGTTCAACCCGGGTTGAGGCGCGAGGAGGTGTACCTGGGCGCGACCCACACGCATTCGAGCCTGGGCGGATGGGGCGAGGGGTTCGTGCCGGAAATGTTCGCGGGGCCGTTCCAGCCGGGGACGCGGACGTGGATGAGTCGTTGCATGGTGGACGCGGCGCGCGGGGCGGTGTCGAACCTGGCTCCGGCGACGGTGGCCATGGGCGGGTTGGAAGCACCCGAATGGGTGCGAAACCGCCTGGTGGGAACGGCGGGCCGGACGGACGGACACCTGCCGTTGATGGCGGTGCGTCGTGCCGACGGGGCGACGGCCGTTCTTGGGGCGTTTGCCGCCCACGCCACGTTGCTGGGCGCGGACAACATGCAGTTCGACCGCGATTACCCGGGCGCGTGGGCGTCGGTGGTGGAGAAGGCGACAGGCGGGATGGCGCTGTTCATGGCGGGGGCCGTGGGGAGCCAGTCGGTCCAGGGCGGGGGCGGGACGGGAAGGGAGCGGGTGGAACGCGTGGGTCGAGCCCTGGGCGAGCGGACGTTGGAGGCGTTGGGCCGGATGACGTTTCGGGGCACGACTCGGCTGGGCGCGGTGGGGGTGGAGGTGGCGTTGCCGTCGTTGCACCTTCGGCTGACGGAGGGATTGCGGGTGCGGCCGTGGTTGTCGCGGCACGTGGTGCCGGTGCGGCCCACGACGTTCGTGCAGGCGGTGCGGGTGGGGGACGCGACGTGGTTGTCGATGCCGTGCGACTTCAGCGGGGAGTTGGCGGCGGGGCTGCGGGAGGAGGCGCGGGCGCGGGGGCGGCAGCTTGCGGTGACGAGCTTCAACGGGGATTACGTGGGGTACGTGATCCCGGGGAAGTACTATCATCTGGGTGGATACGAGCCCCGGGTGATGTCGTTCCACGGGCCGACGATGGGGGATTACCTGGAGGATTGGGGGCGACGACTGGGGTGGGGGTGGGAATGAGGGCAAGGGACGGAGTCGTTGGGAGGGTTGCGTGATGCGGATGGATGCGATGGCGAAGTGGCTGGTGAAGGTGGCGCGCGAGGAGGTGGAGGCGCTGATGAAGGCGCTGCCTGACGGCCTGCGCGGGCGGGCCGAGGGGGTGACGCTGGTGCTGGACCCGTGGCCGTCGGAGGCGTTGGTGGCGGAGGGCTGGGACGAGGGGTTGCTGGGGATGTTCACGGGTCAACCAGACGGTGCGCCGTGGGAAGGGACGCCGCCGTTGCCGGCGCAGATCCTGTTGTTCTACGAGAACCTGTGGGACTTCGCGGAGGAGGACGAGGAGACGTACCGCAAGGAGGTTCGCGTGACGTACCTGCATGAGCTGGGCCATTTCCTTGGGTTGGACGAGGACGAGATCGACGAGCGCGGGTTGTTGTGAAGGGACGCCGCGCGGCGCGGGCGGTGATGGCGGGGAAAAATGGCTTGAGCGATCTGGGGCAGGGCGGGCAGGGTTTCGAGACGGTAGCCCGCGTGGCGGAATTGGCAGACGCGCTAGATTCAGGTTCTAGTGAGTAACATCGTACAGGTTCAAGTCCTGTCGCGGGCACCACTTCTGGGTGCAGACCCTGTTGACCGGGTTGACCCGGTGACCAAGGAACGGTCAGCCTCGTCCCATGGAATTCCCACAGGCTTCGCCGGGTCATTCGGCGGCGGCTCCCGTTCCTGCACAGCGGGCTGGCTCCATTGATGCCTATCGCGGCTGGGTGATGTTGCTCATGGCCGGCGAGGTCCTTGGGTTGCATGCCGTGGCGCGAAACCTTCCGGACTCAGGCCTTTGGGCCTTTCTTTCACGGCAGCAGGACCACGTGGACTGGCGCGGGTGCACGTTGCACGACCTGATCCAGCCGTCGTTCTCGTTCCTGGTGGGGTGCGCGTTGCCGTGGTCGATCGCGAATCGCCGGGCGCGCGGGCAGGGGATGTCGGGGATGTGGCTGCACACGTTGTGGCGTGCGTTCGCGCTGGTGGCGTTGGGCGTGTTCCTGCGGTCGATGGGGTCGAGCCTGACGCGCTTCACGTTGGAGGACACGTTGTCGCAGATTGGGCTGGGCTACGTGTTCCTGTGGTTCTTGGCGTGGCGCGGCGTGCGGTTCCAGGTGGGGGCCTTGGTGGCGATCCTGGTGGGGTACTGGGCGTTGTTTGCGTTGCATCCGCTGCCAGCGGCGGGCTTTGACCCGACGACGGTGGGCGTGGAGAAGGATTGGAAGGAGTGGCTGGGAGGCTTTGCGGCGCATTGGAACAAGAACACAAACCCGGCGCAGGACTTCGACGTGTGGTTCCTGAACCTGTTCCCCCGGACGAAGCCGTGGACGTACAACGGCGGGGGCTACGTGACGCTGAGCTTCATCCCGACTCTGGGGACGATGGTGCTGGGCTTGCTGGCCGGGCAATGGCTGCGGCGCGGGGACGTGACGCCGACGCGCCGTTTCTGGACGTTGGTGGGGATGGGGTTGGCGGGCTTGCTGGCGGGGACGGTGCTGGACCGGACGGGGGTGTGCCCGAGCGTGAAGCGGATTTGGACGCCGTCCTGGGTGCTGTTCAGCGGCGGATGGTGCGCGACCTTCCTGGCGGTGTTCCATGCGTTAGTGGACGTGCATGGGTGGCGGCGGGCGTTCTTCCCGTTCGTGGTGGTGGGGATGAACTCGATCTTCATGTACGTCATCGCGCACCTGTGGGACGGGTTCTTCAAGGCGAACACGACGAACCATCTCAACACGCTGGTGATGGCGGTGCACGGGCCCAGGGCACTGGATGGCGGGCGGACGTTCTGGACGTTGCTGGCGGGCCCGTACGCGCCGTTCGTGCAGGGGGCGACGGTGCTCTTCCTGTTGTGGCTGTGTTGCTACTGGCTGTGGAAACGAAAGGTCTTCATCCGCATCTAGCGGCCTTGGGGAGGCAGTCATGAGGACACGGCGTGCGGGTTGGGGTTGGGCCGTTACTTGGGTGTTGGCGTGGGTGGCGTGCGTGGTCCTGCCCGGGGCAACGGAGGCGGCACGGCCACCCAACATCGTGCTCATGGTCGCGGACGATCTCGGGTGGGCCGAGTTGGGTTGCTACGGGCAGCAGAAGATCCGGACGCCCAACCTCGACCGGTTGGCGGCGGAGGGGCGTCGGTTCACGCGGCATTATTCGGGAGCGCCCACGTGCGCGCCGTCCCGATGCGTGTTGATGACGGGGCGGCACCTTGGGCACGCGGACATCCGTGGCAATCGGCAGGCGATGGACGCGGCCGGGAAGGCCATCGAGGGGCAGCATCCGATCTCGGCGACGACGCGCACGTTGGCCGAGGTGTTGAAGGACCATGGATATGCGACGGCGGCGTTTGGGAAGTGGGGGCTGGGTCGG
>JBJSZF010000236.1:0-3628 GCA_046090125.1 Verrucomicrobiota bacterium | reverse complement strand
ACGGAGCAACTCAAGCCCCTCGCCACCGCGCCCCGGCCCTATGCCACGACCGACCAGCTTCGGCAGGTCGCTGAGCAGGTGCGGTCCGTCGAGCGCAATCGCGTGGCGGACCGCCAGCAGATCCTGCTGGCCATCGATGGGCTTCGGGGCCTAGCCAAGTCGAGCGCCATGACGCCCTCGACGCCGGGTGGCCCGGCCTCGCGACCCAAGGCCAAGGGAACAACAAAGGGGGCGGGGCAGGGGAAGGCCCGGCCGAAGGCCCCGCCGCTCGGGAAGAAGGCGGCGTCGTAGCCGGGCTGGGGCGACAGCTTTCGCCTCGACCGTGCGGGAGGGTGCATCCCGAAGTTGTCGGTGTTCCCAAGGACGCCGTGACGGGCCCAACGCTGGGGGCGCGGCCGTCCCCGGCCGCCTCTCCATGCTCCCGCCTTGCGGGACCGATCTGCCCCACGCATTCCGCTCCCATGTCACCGACCAGTCCGGGACGCACCCCACGCGGGACGATGGTCCCTGCGGGCGTGCCTCCCGGCCTCGAACCTGCTCTCCTCGGGGCAATGGATCCCCGACGAGGAAGGGCGTCACGGGCATGGGCGTGGGGTTGGGTTTGGCACCTTGCGATGGCGTGGGGGTGGATGGGCCTCGCGACGGTCATTGGCCATGGGCAGGCGTTGGTCACGACCAACGGCGTGTGGAAGATGTTCAAGGGCACGACCGAGCCCGCCGCCACGCGGCTCCAGTGGCGTGACATCTCCTTCGACGATGCGTCCTGGGCCACCGCCAACGCCCCGTTTTCCTACGGCAAGGGCCTGACCAACGGCACCCTCCTTGCGGACATGCGCAACCGGTACTCGACCGTGTACCTCCGAACGAAGTTCCAGTGCCCAAATCCCACGGTCATCACGCGCATCGTGCTCAAGGCGGCCAGCGACGACGGCTTCGTGGCCTATATCAACGGGCGCGAGGTCGCCCGCTACAACTGTGCTCCCGGCGACCGCCCGTTCGACGATCACCGGGCACCGGACCACGCCACGGTGGCTGCCCCGGAGCCGACGGCCTACGCGACGTATGAGGTGCCCGTGGCCGGGGCATTGCGCGCAGGCGAGAACGTCCTCGCGATCCAGGCGTTCAACGACCTCGTCTCCGGGCTCGACCTCTTCCTGGACGCGGAGCTGACGTCGTTCGCGAACGAATCCGAGCCGCCGCGGGTCGCGAGCGTCATCCCCGCGCCGGGGGACACGACCAACCTGACGAAGGTGACGGTGACGTTCACCGAGCAGGTCGCGGGGGTGGACATGGGCGACCTGGTGTTGAACGCCCAGCCAGCGGTGGGCTTCCGGGCGTTGAGCCCCGCGACCTACGAGTACGAGTTCGCGCCGCTGCCTTTTGGGCGGGTGGAGGCCCGGTGGATTGCCGACCACGGCATCACGGACCGCGCGGCCATCCCCAACGCCTTCCCGGCGACGGCGACGGGCTCGACGTGGTCCTACCTGTTGCTGGACCCGGAGCCGCCGACGTTGGCGGAGCGGCGTCCGCCGTCGGGGTTCGTCCAGCAGCTTTCCAGCGTGACCGTGCGTTTTTCGGAGCCCGTGCAGGGCGTGGACGCGTCGGACCTGCTGGTGAACGGCGTGCCCGCCACGGCCGTGGAGGGGATCGCGGCCGGGCCCTATGTGTTCACGTTCCCGGCGCAGGGCCGGGGCATCGCGCGCATGGCGTTCGCCACGAACGCCGCCATCACGGACGTGGGCTCGCGTCCGCTGGCCTTCGCGGGCGCTTCGTGGAGCGTGTTCGTGGACCCGCAGCGGCCGGACCCGACGGTGCGGATCAACGAGGTGATGGCGGCGAACGCAACGGGGTTGAGGGACGAGGACGGGGAGGAACAACCGTGGATCGAGCTGCACAACTTCGGGTCCAGCGCCGTGAACCTCGACGGGCTGGCCTTGGCCGACTCGACGGATGGCGAGGACGCGTGGGTGTTCCCGCCGACGTCGTTGGCGGCGGGCCAATACCTGGTGGTCTTTGCAAGCGGCAAGGACCGGCGGGACCCAACCAAGGGCCGCATGCACACGAGCTTCCGGCTGGCGCGGGACGGGGAGACGGTGGGGTTGTTGAACGCGGAGTCGCCGCGGCGGGCGATCAGCGGCCTCCCCGCCGAGTATCCCGGGCAGCGCAATGACATTGCCTGGGCGCGGCTGGCCTCGGGCGAGTGGGCCTACGTGCGGCCGGGCACGCCGGGAGCGACGAACGGTGGCGTCGTGGTGACGGCTGCGTGTGCGGACGTCCTGTTCAGCGTTGAGCGCGGCTACTTCCAGGGCGGGTTTGAGCTCATGTTGTCCACGCCCACACCCGGCGCGCGGATCCGGTACTCGTTGAATGGGTCGGACCCCAACGCGACGAACAGCGCGGAATATGCGGGCCCCATCTCGATCACCCGCACGACCGTCGTGCGGGCCAACGCGGTGAAGGACGGCCTGTTGCCATCGCGCACGGCCACGCACAGCTACCTGGTGGGCCTGAGCGTGGCGCAGCGTGGATTGCCCGCGTTGTCGCTCGTCACAGGCACCAACAACCTCACCGGCCCGACGGGCATCGTGGGCATGCAGGGCGGCACCCGCGATGGCTCGGGCGCATGGGTGCGCCGACTCGGGACGGACTACTACAACCCGAACAACCGCGGCATTGCCTGGGAGCGTCCGGCTTCCGTTGAGTTGCTGACGCCGTCCGGCAACGGCGAGTTCCAGGTGGATGCCGGGCTGCGGCTGCACGCGAGCGACTGGTTTCGGCCCCGCCTGACGCCCACCAGCAAGTTCTCGTGGCGCCTCTACTTCCGGGGCGACTACGGCGCCGGACGCCTGCGCTTCCCGCTCGTGCCCGTGTCCGGCATGGAGGAATACGACGCCGTCGTGTGCCGGGCGGGCTCGAACGACCTCAACCCGTTCGTGCGCGACGAGATCATGCGGCGCCTGCTGGCGGACTGCGGTCAGGTGTCGGCGCGCGGAACGTTCGTGAGCCTGTTCCTCAACGGCCGCTCCTCCGGCTACTACAACCCGGTCGAGCGGGTGGAGTCGGACTTCCTGGCGATCCACCACGGGGGCGGGCCTGCCTGGGACGTGATGTCGCAGAGCGGCGTGGTGGATGGCGACAGCTCGGACTGGAACCGTTTGGTGAACGAGATGGCACTGGGCGATCCCAAGACGGACGCGTGGTACCAGAAGATGAGCCAGCGGCTCGATGTGACGAACTTCGTCGATTACCTGCTGGTGAATGCCTACGGCTACACGGGCGACTGGCCCGGGAACAACTGGCGGGCCGCGCGGGAGCGCAAGGCCGGGGCGCGCTGGCGCTACTACATCTGGGACGCCGAATGGGCGCTCGGCTGGGGCGGGCGCTCCGTCTCGGGCAACACGTTCACCGAGATCGCCGGATCGGCCATTGGCGACTTCTACGCGCGGCTTCGGCAGCACCCGGAGTTCCGGCTGTTGTTTGCGGACCGCGTGCACCGGCACCTCTTCAACGGGGGCGCGCTGACCGCGACGAACGTCTCGCGGCACTTCGCGGACACGACGACCGGGCTGGGACCGCTCATCACCGGGCTGGACCTGGGCATCACGAACACGTGGGTTCGCAACCGCCC
>JBJSZF010000235.1:0-8273 GCA_046090125.1 Verrucomicrobiota bacterium | reverse complement strand
GTCGCCGGTCACGGCAAACCCCGCGACGCGAGCAGGAACTTGGCCCCGGCCACCATGGCGAACGCGAGGACGAGATGGTCGAACCATCTCTGCGGGAGGCGCGTGGTCAGGGCGCGACCAGCGAAAAGGCCGGCCACGATGACTGGAACCAGGGTCGCGTTGAGCACCAACGATGGGCCATCCACCAGGCCCAGCGCGGAGCTGAAGGGGACCTTGAGGACATTGATGGATAGGAAGAACCACGCGGCCGTCCCCACGAAGGCGTCCTTCGGGAGCCCCACGGCGAGCAGGTACAACGCCATCACGGGCCCCGCCGCGTTGGCTACCATCGTCGTGACGCCCGCGATGAATCCCACGCAGGCGGCGAAGGCTCGCGAATGGGGGATGTTGGCCCACCATGAGGGCTTGGCCGTGCGGGCGACCTGCACGGTGGCCAACGCCAGAACGATCCCTCCGATCACCGGGTTCCAGTCCAGCCGAGGCCAGGCGCTCATGCACGCCCAGCCCGCCGCCACGCCGATCAATGCCGGCGGCAACGTCCGTGCCACAAGGTCCCATCGGGCCTGCCTCCGAAACAAAAGGACCGCGCCCACGTCTCCGACGATGAGCATGGGCAAGACGACGCCCGTGGAGCGCAGCCCGGGAAACAAGTGAGCGAACAACACCACGTGCAGCAGGCTGACGCCGGGAAGGCCGCTCTTGGATATGCCAATGCCCAGCGCCGCCACCAGCGCCACCAGCCAACCCGTCCATTCCAGCCCCAGCCACACGCGGTCACGCTCCCCGGTCTTGCCTTGTCCCTCAAGGCCGCCCTTCCGGCGGTGTCGGGTCAGGTGGTCGTGGCGATCTGCACGACACGCTCGCGGACCTGCCCCAGCCAGCGGGACACGTAGCTCAGGGCGCGATAGCACTGCTCGAGTCGTTCCATGGGAAGGGCTGGCAAACGGGCGCCGTCGCCGGGCGCGGGCGCGTTCTCCCACGCGGCGTTCATGCCGCGCAGCTCATCCAGAAGCACCGATTCCCTCTCCTTCACGCTCGCCAGCACCGAGGAGAGGCGATCCGCCCATTCCATGGCCTCCTGCATGGACTTGAGCTTGAGCATGGGGGAGGCGGCGGGATCCCGGCGCTGCAGGAACGCGTCGCAATCCCGGCAGGCCTGCCCGACCTCGACGAACAGGTCCATCGTGCCGGGCGGGATGCGTTGGATGTCGCGCGGGCGTGAGCCCGACTCGATCTCGAAGAGGTGGAGGAGCCGGTCGCGGGGCTCGCGCAGGAGCTGGTGGGCGGCGTTGAGCTCGGCGTAGATGCGACCGGCCTCCACGCGCTGGCCATCGGGCGCGCCGTGGTGGCGGTCTGGATGCCACGCGGCCGAGCGGTCATGGAAGGAGCGCTGGACGTCGTCGGGGTCGAGCCACGGCCTTCGAGGAAGGCCGAGGAGCGCGAAGGCGTCGGTCATGGCGCTTCAGGCGCTGAAGCTCTCGCCGCACGAGCAGCTCGTGGCGGCGTTGGGATTTTTCACCTTGAAGCCGCCCTCCGTCAGGGCATCCACGTAGTCCAGCTCGGACCCCGTGACATACAGGGCGCTCTTGGGATCGACGACCACGCGCACGCCGGAGCTATCGACGACGATGTCACGGTTCTGGGGCGCGTCCTGAAGGTCCATCTTGTACTGGAGTCCCGAGCAGCCGCCGCCCACGACGGCGACGCGCAGGACGCCTTGGGGACGCCCCTGCCGTTGCAGAAGGCCGCCCACCTTGCGCCCGGCGGCATCCGTGAGCCGAATGAGGCGCTCGTCGCCCATCCGGAACGTTGGCTGCGAGGACGCGCTTCCCCCGATTTTGCCCGCGATCATTCGCGCGCACCGTATGAACGATGGGCCCAAGCGTCAACGAATGGCCCGGGGCCATGGCGGCGGGGCATGAGGGATGGGGACATGAAGGAGGCGAGCGCGGGTCTTCCGGCAACCACCCTTCGACCTCACCCCGCGCTTCCCCTGCGGCCCGTGCCCCGTGCAACATCTCCCGACCATGTCCTCCCCGCTTCGCATCGGAGTCGTCGGATGCGGCTTCATCGCCGACGTCATCGCCCACGCCATCGCCGAGGCCGACGGCGCGGTCCTGGTGGCCGCCGCGAGCCGCCGCCGGGAAACGGCGGAAGCCTTTGCCGCGAAGCATGGTGCATCGCGCGTGTTGGACCGCTGGGAGGATCTGGTGGCGAGCCCGGACGTGGATGCCGTCTATGTCGCCACGCCCACGGTCCTGCGCGAGGCGGTGTCCGTGGGTGCGGCTCGGAACGGGAAGCACGTCTTGGCGGACAAGCCGTTCCGGTCGCTGCCCTCCGTGCAAGCCATCACGTCGGCATGCACGTCGGCGGGCGTTGCGTTCCTAGATGCCACGCACTTCACGCATCATCCGCGGACGGCCCAGCTCAAGCGCGAGCGCGCGGAACGGATCGGGTCGCTTGAAGCCGTCCAATCGGTCTTCTTCTTCCCCAACATGGACCGCTCGAACATTCGCTATGACGCGTCCAAGGAGCCCACGGGAGCGATTGGCGACATGGCCTGGTACTCGATGCGCGCGGCGGCGGAGTTTTTGCCGGCGGAGGCCAAGCCCTTGCGGGTTTCGGCCGAGGGCACGCGGGACCCGGTCACTGGCACGTGGGTGCGGAGCGCGGGATGCATTCGGTTTTCAGATGGGAGCACGACGACGTGGGATGCGGGCTTCACGGTGGGGTCGCTGGTGATGGACCTGAACTTGTTTGGGCAGGGCGGCTCGATCCACGTGGACGACTACGTATTGGATTGGGCGGGCGGGATGTTGGGTGCTGACCCGCGCACGCCCGTGGGATTTGTGCAACGCAACGGGCCGGTGCCTCCCTCCGGGTTCCGGAGGGTGTCCACGCCGTCGGCCACGCGACAGGCGGTCCGCATGATTGAGCACCTGGCGCGGATGGCGCGGGATCCGCGCGGGCCCGAGACGGCGGAGGCCATCCGGCTGGCGATCCGGACGCAGGGCTTGGTGGACCTGGTGGCCGAGTCGGTGGCGCGGCCGACGTGACGGGCGCGGGTGGGTTGGGATGGAAAAAGCCGGGGAAGCGTGGCTTCCCCGGCCTGGAGAACGGGCCCGTGCGAGCGGGCGCACCCGTGTGGTTGCCTAGTAGCGGTAATGCTCCGGCTTGTAGGGCCCCTCGGGTGCGACGCCGAGGTAGTCGGCCTGGGCCTTGGAGAGCTTGGTGAGGACGACGCCGATCTTCTCGAGGTGCAGGCGAGCGACCTCCTCGTCGAGCTTCTTGGGGAGGCGATAGACGGTCTTCTCGTACTTGTCCTTGTTCTGCCAGAGGTCGATTTGGGCGAGCGTCTGGTTGGTGAACGAGTTGGACATGACGAACGACGGGTGGCCGGTGGCGCAGCCGAGGTTCACAAGGCGGCCCTCGGCGAGCATGTAGATGCTGCGGCCGTTGGGGAGGTAGTAGCGGTCGTACTGCGGCTTGATGTTCTCGATGCGCACGCCCTTGGCCTTCTTCATGGCATCGACTTGGATCTCGTTGTCGAAGTGGCCGATGTTGCAGACGATGGCTTGGTCCTTCATCGCGAGCATGTGCTTCACCGTGATGATGTCGCAGTTGCCGGTGGTGGTGACGTAGATGTCGCCCGTGCCCAGCGTGCTCTCGATGGTGTTGACCTCGAAGCCCTCCATGGCGGCCTGCAAGGCGTTGATGGGGTCGATCTCGGTGACCACGACGCGCGCGCCGTAGGCCCGGAGGGAATGGGCCGAGCCCTTGCCCACGTCGCCATAGCCGCAGACCACGGCGACCTTGCCCGCGATCATCACGTCAGTGGCGCGCTTGAGGCCGTCGGCCAAGGACTCGCGGCAGCCGTAGAGGTTGTCGAACTTCGACTTGGTGACGGAGTCGTTCACGTTGATGGCCGGGACGAGCAACTTGCCTTGCTCGGCCAGTTGATACAGGCGGTGCACGCCCGTGGTGGTCTCCTCGGAGACGCCCTTCCAGTCCTGGACCATGCGGGTCCAGATGCCGGGCTTCTCGGCATGGACGCGCTTGAGCAGGTTCTTGATGACCTGTTCCTCGTGGCTGCCGGACGGGGTATTGACCCAGTTGGATCCCTGCTCGAGCTCGTAGCCCTTGTGGATGAGGAGCGTGACGTCGCCGCCGTCGTCCACGACGAGCTGCGGGCCCTTGTCGCCGGGGTGCAGGACGGCCTTCAGGGTGAGTTCCCAATACTCCTCCAAGGTCTCGCCCTTCCACGCGAACACCGGCACGCCGGTGGCGGCGATGGCGGAGGCGGCATGGTCTTGGGTGGAGAAGATGTTGCACGAGGCCCATCGGACCACCGCGCCGAGGTCCACGAGGGTCTCGATGAGGACGGCGGTCTGGATCGTCATGTGCAACGACCCGGTGATGCGCACGCCCTTGAGGGGCTTTTGCTTGGCGTACTTCTTCCGGACCGCCATGAGGCCGGGCATCTCGTGCTCGGCGACGGCGATCTCCTTGCGACCCCAGTCCGCAAGGCCGATGTCGCGGACGACGTAGTCGGCCCCGGCGGGCGTGAGGGCGGAGAAGGCAACGAGGTTCGCGATGTTGGTGACGGACGCGGCCGCGGGCTTCGCGGCGGGTTTCTTAGCAACTTTGGCCATGATGAGGATTCGATGTGGTGGTGGTGGTGGTGGTTCAGCGGAGGGCCTTCACGAGCGCCTTCACCTTGTCGGTGCGCTCCCAGGTGAGGTCGGCGTCGTCCTTGCCGAAGTGGCCGTAGTTGGTGGTCTTGGAGTAGATGGGGCGGAGCAGTTTGAGCTGCTTGACGATGTCGGCGGGCTTGAAGCTGAAAACGGATTGGACGGCATCCGTGATCGCGGCGTCCGTGAGGCCGCCCTTGGCGGTGCCGAACGTGTTGACATAGACGGAGACGGGGTCGGGGTAGCCGATGGCGTAGGCGAACTGGATCTCGGCGCGGGAGGCGAGGCCGGCCGCGACGATGTTCTTCGCGACGTAGCGGCCCATGTAGGCGGCGGAACGATCCACCTTGGAAGGATCCTTGCCGGAGAACGCGCCGCCGCCGTGACGGCCGTACCCGCCGTAGGAATCGACGATGATCTTGCGGCCGGTGAGGCCGGTGTCGCCCTGGGGCCCGCCCACGACGAAACGGCCCGTGGGATTGATCAGGAAGACGGTGTCCTTGGTGAACATTTCCTTGGGCAATACCTTCTTGATGACCTCCTCGATGCAGAACTCCTCGATCTCGGCGTGCTCGACGTCGGCCGCGTGCTGGGTGGAAATGACGACGTTGGAGATGCCCACCGGCTTGTTGTCCTCATAGACCACCGACACCTGGGACTTGGCGTCGGGCCGGAGCCACTTGGCGACCTTGCCGGCCTTGCGGATTTGGGTAAGGCGGCGTCCGAGGCGATGCGCGTACATGATCGGGGCGGGCATCAGCTCGGGGGTTTCGTCGGCGGCATAGCCGAACATGAGGCCCTGGTCGCCGGCACCTTGCTCGGCCTTCTTCTTGCCCTTGGCGGCCTTTGCGTCCACGCCCTGGGCGATGTCGGGGGATTGGCCGGTCAGGATGACGTTCACGAACACCTTGTCGGCATGGAAGACGTCGTCGTCGTTGACGTAGCCGATCTCGCGGATGGCCTCTCGGGCGAGGGAGACGACATCGACGGCGTCGGTGGGGTTGCGGAAGCCGATCTTGGGGATGGTGATCTCGCCGCCCACGACGACGATGTTGGATTTGACGTAGGTTTCGCAGGCGACGCGGCTGGTCTTGTCGATGGCGAGGCAGGCGTCAAGGACGGCGTCGGAGATGGTATCGGCGACCTTGTCTGGGTGGCCTTCGCCGACGGACTCGGAGGAGAAGATGAAACGATTGCTCATGGGGGATGGGGTAATGATGCCGGGGCGTTCCTATGAATTATTGACGTATCAGGATTAAATGATGCATGCAGGCGGGTTGGGAGGTCAATCCTGTTTTCCGGCGTATGGCAGGTCGGTGGGGTGGCACGTGGGAGGTCCCAGGGCCGACGTGGGACAGGAGGGCCGATGCTTTACAGGCCGGGCGTCGCGGGCATGATGGACGGGACGTCGCCGCGCTGGCGTCGTCTATCCTTCCCTTCCATGTCGAAAGTCATCGCCGAAATGTTGGTGGAGTCCGTGAAGATGGAGCTTCCGGACGTGAAGACGGTGCGGTTCCAGTGGCCGGCGGGCTACGAGCCGGACTTCAAGACCGGGCAGTTCATCACGGTGTATTGGCCGCACAAGCCGAAGTACAAGCGGGCTTATTCGTTGAGTTCCTGCGCCTTGGATCGGGGCTCCTATGAGGTGACCGTCAAGCGGGATGGCAAGATGGGCACGTCGGTCGTGGACTGGCTGGAGGCGGGCGACAAGATGTTCGTGATCCCGCCGACGGGCCGTTTCCTTCCGGTGTTTGACCCGCCGGGCAAGCATCTCATCTGTGTCGCCGGGGGTTCTGGGGTGACGCCGTTCCGGGGGTTTGTGAGAGAGGCGACGGCGCGCAACCTCGACGTGCGCATCACGATCCTCTATTCGGTGCGCCAGCCCAAGGACATCATCTTCGAGCAGGAGTTCCGGGCGTTGGAGGGGCAAAACCCGCGCTTCAAGTTTCATGTCACCTGCACGCGGGTGGCTCCCGAGGACCCGTGGACGGGCCGGCGCGGCCGGATCACGCCCGAATGGGTCAAGAGCTTCGTCGATGACGCTGCGAACACCGTCTTCTACGCCTGTGGCACCAACGAGATGGTCGAGGGGGTCGAGCACTTGGTGACCCACGACCTGGGTCTGCCCAAGGAGCAGATGAAGACGGAGAAGTGGGGATAGGAACCCAGCCTTTTCGGGTCTTGAGCGGGTTGCCGGGTTTCAGGGCGACGTGGGTTGAAGATGCCGATGCGTGGGGCAACGGGGCTGGAAGCGAGGGCGGGTCGCCATGAAAAGGCCGCCGCAGTTTCTCCACCTGCGGCGGCCGACCCCGGAGCGTCCACCTCCCTGAAGGACGGTCCGGAAGCTTGCTGGATGAGGTTCGGTTACGTTTGGTTTGGTTTGGGAAAGGCGAACCTCAGCGGTTGGATGCGTTTTCCTTGGGAGCGGGGGCGGATGCGGCATCGGCATCGGCCGCCTTTTGCTTGGGCTTGCGATCCGGCTTGGGTCCGAGGGTTGCTTTGACGACCAGCTCGCGGTTGCCATCCGGCTTGGTGAGCAAGCCCTTGGCGTAGTCGCCTGGCGCGACCTCCTCGAGCTTGGCGGGTTTTCCGTCCTTCTCGAGGGTAGACTCCGCCGTCACGTGGAGGACGCGCTCGGCCTTCTTGCCTTCGAGCGTGATGGTGCGCGCCGTGGCATTGACCGCCTCGACGGTGCCCCGGAACGGATAGGTGCTTCCGGAGGCCTTCTTGGCGGCTGCGCCGGACGCCTTGGGGGCGTCGGTGTCGGCGGCGAGGGTTGCGGTGGTGATGTGCGCGGCGCAAACGGCCGCGGCCAACAAGTGTATCCAATGATGTTTCATAGGCTGTCGTCGTGGGGCTACGAGCCTCGTGGCGGGCCGTTACAAAACTTTTTCCACTTTCCAATCCGACGCTTCGGGGTTGGCTTCGCTTCTTGCCGTCGTGGGCCGGTCGTTTCTAGCGTTCCGTCATGCGCGTGCGTTGGTTTTCCTTCTTGGTGGCCGTGGTTCTCTCGTGTCGCCCCCTGTTCGCCATCGACGTCGATGCCGAGGACTTCCGGCGGCTGATGGACCGGGTGGTTGCCCAGGAGGAGGCCATTGAGACCTTTCGGTCGTCGGTGACGCAGCTTCGCAACGACCTGGCGCGGCTGAGGGCCGAGAGCGACAAGCTGAAGGCGCAGCTCGATGCACCCCGCAACTACGCCACGCAGGACCAGATCACGCAGCTTGGGCAGCAACTGAAAGAGGTGGAGAAGAACCGGACGGCGGACAAGCAGCAGATTTTGGAGGCGCTCGACAAGCTCAAGGCCGCGCCGCCCATCGTCGTGCCGCCGCCCGCGCCTGCGCCGAAGCCGCCGACCGTGGACAAGCCTGCGCCGTCGCCCGGTGTTGGTGCTGCTTCCGACAAGACGGTTCCTGTCGCAGATCCGGGGCCGGAGCTGCCCGCCGAGTTTTACGAGCACACGCTTGGCGACGGCGAGACGTTGGGCGCGGTCATCGAGGCGTACAACAAGGCCCATGGCCTCAAGACGCGTCTGGCCCACGTGCTGAAGGCCAACCCGTCGATCAAGGACCCCAAGCGCCT
>JBJSZF010000234.1:0-3367 GCA_046090125.1 Verrucomicrobiota bacterium | reverse complement strand
GGCGACATGGTGCCATCCCTCCGGGATGGATGGGGGGCAGCGCCCGAGGACAGACGTGTTCCCGGCCATGGATTGCGCCGCGCGAGGGCACGCGGCCTACCGATGGGGCTTTGGGGGCAGCGCCCGAGGACGGCCGCGCTCCCGGCGAGCCCCGCCCCTCGTTCCCCGCCCCCGCTCCACGCAACGCTCGCCAAACCGGCCCAAACCCCGTACCACCCAGCGCGAACCTTGCCCGTGTCATGTCGGAGAGCCCCACGCCCACCTGCCTGCCGCCCCATTCCTTTGAGTTGCGGGAACACCTGCTGGACATGGTCTTTCGGGACCTGCACGGGCCCGCAGGTGGGGATCACGAGGAACTGGACCACGACGAACGAACGGTCCGGGAGCGTTACCTCGTCGGTGCGGTGGCCCCGAAGGGGCGCCTGCTCCAGCCCGAATCCCAGGATCGCGTGTCCACCGACGGGCACGACTCGGAGGACGGCGAGGCGGACGACGCCACGCCCAGCCAGAGCACCTTCTTTCCCAATGCCATCGGGTTCAGCTTCAACGTGAGCGACTCGGCCGCCGGGTTGGTGTTTGAAGCCACGTGGGGCCAATACACGAAGCGGTCGAGCGCCCAACAGACGACCCAGGCCGGCCAGCCCGCGAACACGTGGCATCGCGAGCCCAAGGGCGGCCGGACCCTGCCCGTGCCGTTGCAGCAGGGGGTGTTCGGGCCGCTGCTCCCGGACCCGACGGCGCCCGACGTCGCCGTGCAGGGACGCATGCGCCATCGCCATGGGTCGTGGGTGGTGACCGTCTTCCTGGTGAACGGCCAGCAGGAACCCGAGCAGAACCGGGATGCGGCCTGGCTGTTCCAAGCCGCGCTGACGGTGCGCGCGGTCGATGGGTCGGCCGTCTTCCTCCGGCGATTGCCCACGCGCGTTTCGAGCACGGCGGTGGATGCCGTCACCCGCGAGGAGCGCGAGGCCATGGCCATGTTGTACCGGCATCAGGTCGAGTTCGCCGTCGGACACGGCGTGGCCACCCAGGTGGAGGTGTCCGCGGATCCCACCCGCGCGACCGCCATCGGCACCTGCGTGATGCCCCGCACGACCGTCCGGCAACAGGTCGCCCCCAGCCCCGTGGACAACCCCGCCTTGTCGGGGCTGGAGACGGACATGAGGCGCCTGGCCGAGATGTCCCGACCGGACCTGGTGGGCTCGCTGCGGGTGCTGACGTCGGCCTACGCGGCATGGATCGTGCGCGAGGAATCGAGGCTCGTGGAACCGGCCGCACGGTTGGCCGAGCACGCCGCCGCCGCGCGACGCGCCATCACGCGGTGCCGCGCGACGCTCGGACGGTTGGAGGCGGGGATCGCCTTGCTGGAGGCCGACGACGTCGCCCTCGAGTCGTTTCGGTTCGCGAATCGCGCCATGGCGATCCAACGGGTCCGGTCCCTCCTCGTCCGCAGGGTTCGCAAGGGGCAGATGCAAGCGGGCGACGAGCCGGGATCGCTGGACGAGCCGCGCCACCGGAGCTGGCGTCCGTTCCAGCTCGCGTTCGTGCTGTTGAACCTGCCGGGCCTGACCCGGTTGGACCATCCGGAGCGCAGCGCCGGGCCGGAGGGATTGGCGGACCTGCTGTGGTTCCCGACGGGCGGCGGCAAGACGGAGGCGTACCTTGGGCTGACGGCGTATACCCTCGCCCTGCGACGCCTGGGCGGCGTCGTGGAGGGCCGTTCGGGCGAGCATGGCGTGGGCGTCTTGATGCGGTACACGCTCCGCCTCCTGACCCTGCAACAGTTCCAACGGGCCACCGCCCTGGTGTGCGCCTGCGAATCCCTCCGGCGTGAGGACCCGTCGCGCTGGGGCCAGACGCCATTTCGCATCGGCTTGTGGGTGGGTTCCAAGGCGACGCCCAACACGGTGGCCATGTCCGAGGAAGCGGTCCTGGAAATCCGGTCGGGCGGCTTTGCCAGCGGTGGAAAGGGCAGCCCGCAGCAACTGACCGTGTGCCCATGGTGTGGGTCGCCAATCGACGGGAAACGCCACATCGACGTCCAGCGCGGTCCCGGCACGGTGAACCGGACCTTGATGGGGTGCGGCGACGAGCTGGGGCGGTGTCCCTTCACTCTGGCCCAGGCCCCGGGGGAGGGATTGCCCGTGTTGGTGGTGGACGAGGAAATCTACCGGCATCCCCCTGCCCTGCTCATCGCCACGGTGGACAAGTTCGCGCAGATGCCGTGGAAGGGGGAGGTCCAGACGTTGTTCGGCCAGGTGAACGAGCTGTGCCCGCGCCACGGCTTCCTGTGCCCGTCCGTGGACGACGCCCGGTCTCATCCGGCGTCGAGGACCCTCCCGAAGACCCGGAACCTCCCGCACGGGCCGCTGCGTCCGCCCGACCTGATCATCCAGGACGAGCTGCACCTCATCAGCGGTCCGCTGGGCTCCATGGTGGGCCTGTATGAGACGGCCGTGGACGAGTTGTGCACGTGGACCGTGGGGAGCCGGCGGGTGCGCCCCAAGGTGATCGCCTCCACCGCCACCATCCGGCGCGCGGAGGAGCAGGTGAGCCACCTGTTCCAGCGACGGCTCCACGTCTTCCCGCCGCACGGCACGGACATCGCGGACAACTTCTTTTCCGTGGTGCGTCCACCGTCGCCGGAGACGCCGGGGCGGACGTACCTCGGCATCTGTGCCTTTGGACGACGATTTCCCGGGGCGTTGATCCGGGTGTACACGGCGTTTCTTGCGGCGGCGGAGAAGTTGTATCGGCAGAACGACACGACGGCGGACCCGTGGATGACGCTGGTTGGGTACTTCAATTCCATCCGTGAACTGGCCGGCATGCGACGTCTCGTCGAGGACGACGTCCGCACGCGGCTGCGGCGGATGGACGCGCGGGGACTGGCCCGGCGGGAACTGCGCCTGGGGGCGGTGGAGGAGCTCACGTCGCGCAAGAGCGGCACGGAGATCCCTGCCTTGTTGGATCGATTGGAGGTGCCGTTCAGCCAGGCGGCGGAGGCGGCGCGGAAGGCGGCGACGACCGAGCAACGGCGCCGGATGCCGGGCCCGTTCGACGTGGTGCTGGCCACCAACATGATTTCCGTGGGCGTGGACGTGGACCGGCTCGGCCTGATGCTGGTGGCCGGGCAACCCAAGACGACCGCCGAATACATCCAGGCCACCAGCCGCGTCGGGCGCGCCCACCCGGGCATCGTCTGCACGCTCTACAACTGGGCGCGTCCGCGGGACCTGTCCCATTACGAGTCGTTCGCCAATTACCACGAGACGTTCTACCAGCACGTGGAGGCGCTCTCGGTGACGCCGTGGGCGCCGCGCGCGCTGGACCGCGGCTTGTCCGGCGTGTTGGTCGCCCTCGCCCG
>JBJSZF010000233.1:0-4873 GCA_046090125.1 Verrucomicrobiota bacterium | reverse complement strand
AGATGTCGTCGCCGTCGAAGGAGGTGAGGCGCAACTGTCCCGCGGTGGGATAGAACCCGAGGTGCAGGCCGGAGTCGTCGCCCCCGAAGACGAGGCCGGCCGCGCCGGACTCGTCGTTGAGGCGGACCTGGACGGAGACGTCGGCGGAGGGCTCGGGCATGGCCGACTTGCTGAGGATGTAGCTGCGGCCTCCGAAGCCGGAGCCGGCACCCTCGACGAGGATGGACCCGGACCGTTGCCGCCAGCGCGAGCCCAGGCGTGGCTCCCACGCGGCGGGGTCGAGTTGGCCGGTGCGGATCCAGCGGGCGTAGGGGACGGGGCTGGGGTTCTCGACCAAGGGCTGGAGCAGCTCCACGGGGGTTGCGAAGCCGAGGTTGCGCGTGAGGAGGGACTTGGCATTGACGATGCCATGGACACGGCCCTCGCGGTCGATGACCGGGCCGCCGGAGTTGCCGGGCTCGATGGGGATGGCGAGCTGGAGCAGGTCTACCCCGTCCATGAGGCGACGTCCGGACAGGACGCCGGAGACGACGGAGTTTTCCAGCCCCATCGGGTTGCCGAGGGCGATGATGTCCGAGCCAACGGCCAAGGTGCCCGGCCGGGCGAGGGGCAGCGCGGGGAGGCTGGTGCCGCGCACGCGAAGGATGGCAAGGTCTGTGTGCCGGTCGAAGGCGTGCATGGACTCGATCTCGAGCTCGCGTCCGGAGACGAGGCGGGCGGTCACGGGCCGACCCTCGCCGACGACGTGGAGGCTGGTGGCGACGAGTCCGGAGGCGTCGATGATGAAGCCGGTCCCAACGGACTCGCCCACGCCGTCGCGTGCCTTGGCGGAGAGGACGACCAGGGAGGCGCGTGCGGAGGCGGCGATTTCGGCGACGGAACGTAGGGTGGCCGGGGCGGGGGTGTTGGAACCGGGCGGGGGGGTGATGTTGCCTCGGGCTCCCGGGCCAGGCCTGCGGGTGGGCCTCTTGTCCGCGCCGTTGGCCCGCTGGGCATCGGCGCGCCCCATGGCAACAGTGGCGGCCAGCGCCAGGACGACGGATCGAAGCCATGCGAGCCCTGGTGGGAGGCGTGGGCCGGGCCGGGCCGGGCGGGACAACGGCGTCATGGCGGCGGTTGCGCGGGCGGGCTCAAGGCCGGACCTGGACCTCGGCGGGGAACATCAGCCGACGGTCGCCACGCGCCTCCAACGTTTGGGCGAGGATGCCGATGGTGCGCGGGACCGTGCCCTTGAAGAGGGAACGATCGCCGGACGTGACCTCGATGGGCTGGTCGAGGTCGGCGAGGTCGTCGCTCAGTCGCAACAGGAGGGGGGAGGCCTGGGAGCGGAGGATGTTGAAGGATTGGCCCTTGCGGTCGACGAGGATTTCTTGGCCGGCCTTGGCGGCGCCGCCGGGGAGGGCCAGCCAGTAGAATTGCTCGTGCAGGACGTCGTCCTGTCGCCAAGCGATGCGGTCTGGAAGCGGGTTGCGCACGTGGGATTCCATCCAGGGAATGGCGATGCGGTCGGCCATGCCCATCCAGTGGGGCTTGCCGGGGTGGACATTGACGAGGTGGAGGTAGCCGCCGGGGTCGGACTGGCGGAGCTGGTCCAGCTTGGTGGCCCACTCGGCGGCGATGCGGTTGCGGTTGTAGGCGG
Source organism: Verrucomicrobiota bacterium (assembly GCA_046090125.1). GTDB lineage: Bacteria > Verrucomicrobiota > Verrucomicrobiia > Limisphaerales > UBA9464 > UBA6176. Next base: position 3,234 of record JBJSZF010000233.1, on the reverse strand, counting down.
AGTCGTCGCCGCCCACCTGGAGGGCAAAGGGCAGGTTCCGAAGCCCGAAGGGCTGGGTCTCGTTGGGATGCCCGGCGCTCATGGCGGCGGCGGCGAACCAGTCGGACATGCGGGGCCCCAACTGGTACACGCCGTCGCCCCCGGCCGAGTACCCCATCAGGTACACGCGGTCCGGGCTGACATTTTCGAGGGCGACGGCGGCCTCGACGAGGCGTGCGAACAGGACGTCGATGTGGCCCTCGTGCCAGAGGTTCCAGGTGTCGGTGGGGGCGCGCGGGGCGACGTAGAGGCCTTGCTTGGGGGCGTAGGCTTGCCCAAGGCGGACTTGGTTGCGCCATTGGGAGTCGTTGACGCGGGCCGGGGCTCCGCCGCCGCCGTGCATGGAGATGAACAGGGGCCAGCCGTCGGGCGGGGCCGGTTGGTTGGTGCCGAAGCGGGCGATCTCGAACTTGAGGGCGCGCCCGACGGCCTTGATTTCCCTCGCGTCCCACTCGGCCTTGTGCGAGGCGCGAACGGAGGCGATGCGGTCGTTCCAGAGCGCCTCGGCGGCCAGGCGTCCGTGGTCCTTGACGAGGGGGACCGTCGCGAAGCCCTGGGACGTGAGCAGCGGGCGCTGGGCGACGGGTTGCTGGAGCCACGACTGGAGGGCTGCAACGGCCTTGCTGGATGCCGCGGCGTCCGCCGCGATCATGGGCGGGGCGGCAAGGAGCGCCGCCAGCAGGGCGGCCCGGATCAACTTCATGGGGGACAGCCTGTCCGGGTATTTGCCATGGGTCCATGGAGATGTTCGGAGGGGCGACGAGGGAGGAGGGCGGGAGAGGGGCGTCGAAGGATGAAGGATGGAGGAGGAAGGGGGACGCAGCGGGGAGGATTTCACTTGGATTGGGTCGTGCGGGGGACGTTGCATGGACGCAGGAGATCGCGGGCTGCGGGACGACGAGAGGGCGCATGAAACAATCATTGGCATTGCACGAGGCACACGAGGCGTTGGGGGCGGCGTTGGGCGAGGTGGCGGGATGCGAGGTGGTGTTGCACTACGGGGATGCGGCGGCGGAGCACCGTGCGCTGGCGACGACGGCGGCCGTCCTGGACCTGGGGTTTCGGGGGAGGTTTTGCCTGACGGGATCGGACCGCGTGCGGTTGCTGCACGGGCAGGTGACGAACGACGTCCAGGGGTTGGGGCGGTTGCAGGGATGCTACGCGGCGTTCGTGACGAACAAGGGCAAGATGCAGGCGGACGCTTTCGTGTATGCGTTGCCGGACGAGTTGCTGGTGGACGTGGAACCGGGGCGCACGGGGCCGCTGCTGGAACGATTGGAGCATTACATCGTGGCGGACGACGTGCAGTGCATCGACGTGGCGCCGCACTATGGGTTGCTGTCGGTGCAGGGACCGCGTTCGGCGGGGGTGTTGGCGCGGGTCGGGTTGGGGGTGGAAGGGCTGGTGCGGCCGTTGTCGATGGTGCACGTGGCGGATGGCGTGATGGGCGACGTGTATGTGGCGGCCCATGCGAGGGTGGGCATGGCTGGGTTTGATGTGTTCGTTCCGTTGGCGGCGCAGGCGATGTTGTTGGACAAGTTGGTGGCAGCGGCCCGCGAGGAGGGCGGGCGGCTGGCGGGCTGGGATGCCCTGGAGCTGGCGCGCGTCGAGTCGGGCATCCCGCGGTTTGGGGCCGACATGGACGAGACGAACCTTCCGCCCGAGGCGGGCATCGAGGGGCGGGCGGTGAGCTACGCGAAGGGGTGCTACATTGGGCAGGAGGTGATTGCGCGGGTGCGAACGTACGGGCAGGTGGCGAAGGCGCTGCGCGGGTTGCGCGTGAAGGCGGGCGGCCCCGTGCCCGTCCCCGGCGACCGACTATCGAGGGAGGGCAAGGACGTGGGCTACCTCACGAGCGTGGCACGGTCGGATCGGGCTGGCGGCGTGGTCGCGCTGGGGTACGTGCGTCGTGAATGCAACGCGACGGGCACGTCGTTGGTGGCGCGGACGGCGGCGGGGGACGTCGGGGTGGTGGTGACGCCGGTGCCGTTCGTGTAGCGAGGAGAGGGCCGGATGTTCGCCGCGCGCGGGCTCGGATGGGTGCCCGGCGGCACGTCTTATTGGACGAGGAGCCGGTAGTAGCCGGTCGTGCCGGTGGGCCCTTGCACCGTCATGGAACGAACCGTGCCGTCGCCTAGGACGGGGCCCCAGAGAGCCCTCCATGCGGTGGGCTCGACTCCCGTGGAAAACAAGAGCGCATACCTGCGTTCCTTTTCCATGGCGAATTGGACGGTTGCATTGCCAACCCAGCCCGGGATGGGCGGGATTCTTGGGGGGCTGGGCAGGTATTGGAGCGTGGCGTCCGCTTGCAGGTGGAAGCGAAGGACGGGCGACGGCACGTGCCATGGCCCGCCGTCCGGCGCGGACGTGCTCACGTCAACGGCCCGAATGCCGAGGGTGTAGAGGCCCGGGGTCGCGGTGGTGAAATAACGGCCGTGGATGTGTCCGTACGGGTCGGAGCTGGGCGATCCATCGCCTTCGCTGAGGGTGAAGCGCCACGTGCCGTTGGTGGCTCCCACGGGCACGCGGAAGGTGATGGAGTCGGACTCGGCGACGCCGTCGGAGTCCCAGAAGGCGATCTCGCCGCCATGGGGTCCCTCCAGGGACACGACCTCCGCGACGACGCGGGAGCCCAAGGCCGCGCGCCACGGGTCGGGGCCGCCGTTGTCGGGCGTGGCAGGGAGGGCGGTGATGGTGAGGGAACTGGCGCGGTAGAGGCCATTGTGGAGCCCGTTGGTCTGGAGGGGCATGGGCAGGAACCACGCTGAATTGGTCGAGAACACGTTGCCGTTGATGAAGGACAATGGGACGTCCTTCTGGGGGCGGGAGGCACCGACGTTGAGGTGGAGGTGCTGGGCATGGAGGACCAAGGGCGCAAGGGAGACGAGTGACGGGATGCCCCAAGCGGCACGAATCAGGGATGGTGTGGACGCGTTCATGCGTTGCTGTGGGAGAAGGCTGTTGGCGTTCCCGTGGCGAAGGCAATCGCGTTGTCAGGGCGGATCTGCTGGCCTGCGGCCATCGGGCCGGACCCAGCGGGATCCCTCCTGGCCGAGCAACGACCGGAGGATCGTCCAGCGCATGGACTGCACATGGGCGTCGGCAAACAAGTAGTTGCCGGAGCCGCGATGCCGCTCGACGGCGACTTCCCCGGCGAAGGCATTTGTCCCGAAACCGCCGCTGGCGGCGTCGGCG
>JBJSZF010000232.1:0-13928 GCA_046090125.1 Verrucomicrobiota bacterium | reverse complement strand
GTCCACTTCCATTGCCGGAGCAACGCCTGGACGGACGTGTGCGTGGCGATTCCAAACCCGGGTCGTTCCGCCCGCATCCGCCTCGACCCGCCCGGGGCACGGGGCGAGTCGCGAGTCGCGTGGTTGCGCGCATCGCCCGTGGGCGCTCGCGGTCTTCGCGACGCACGGCTTCGGGGCGACTCCATCCAGCTCGACGTCGCCGGCGTGCGCGGCCCGTTCCATGTCGTCGAGCTGCAACCGCACGAGTCGATCTCCAATGCCTCCACCAACGCATCGGTTGCCTTCGTGGCCAAGGCCGACGCCACCTCGATGCACGCGATCCCGCGACGCACGCGGGCCGGCGACGGGCAACGCGACCGGATCGCGTCGGGCTTTGTCGTCCTGGAACCGCACCCCACGCACGGATGGCGGCCGTCCGGGCCGGTGCTTCACGTGGGTGACTTGAGCGAGGCCGCACCTCCCGGGGAGGCGCCGCCCGTGCCCGCCAGCAAGAAGGGGTTGCAAGTCCAGATGGTGGACGACGCGATCGAGTTGGGCGTCCAGCACGCGGCACTCAACGTGGACCTGCCCTCGCTGATGGACGCCGAGGGGCTTCCGGACTCCTACGCATGGGCGATGGACGGCCGCACCTTTCGTTTTCGCCGCGGGGCGGTGGATGGCATTCCGGCCAAGGCGCTGTCGGATTCGGGGGCGGCGGTGACGTTGATCCTGCTGGCCTACGCGTCGGGCCAGCCCAAGCGCGACGCCGTGTGGCTGCATCCCGGGTACGACCCACGCGCCCCGAACCGCCTGGGGGCTTTCAACACGGTCACGGAGGAGGGTATTGGCTGGCTGCGCGCGACGGTCGAGTTCCTGTGCCACCGCTTCTCGCGGGCGGGCGCGCCCCACGGGCGCGTGTCGCACCTCATTGTCGGCAACGAGGTGACGGCGCACTGGCACTGGGCCAACATGGGCGAGGTCCCCGCCAGCGTCTTCATCGGGGAGTATGAGCGGGCGGTTCGGCTCGTGAACGCCGCCGCAGCGTCCGTGTCGCGTTCCATCCGGGTCCACGTGTCGCTCGACCACCACTGGAACCTCACGTACGGCAACCACCCCTTGCGGGCCATTTCTGGCCGCCGCCTCGTGGACGAGTTCGCAGGCGTCGCGCGCCTGGGCGGCGACTTTGCATGGCACATGGCGTATCACCCGTACCCCGAAGACCTTTTCAAGGCGGCGACCTGGAAGGACCAGACCGCGCTGCCCACACCCGAGACGCCCCGGATCACGTTCCGCAACCTCGACGTCCTTACCACGTACCTCGGCCGTCCGGAGCTGCGGTGGCAGGGACGCCCGCGCCGCGTGCTGTTGTCCGAGCAGGGGTTTCACTCGGATGGCACCCCCGATGGCGAACGGTTGCAGGCGGCGGCCTATGCCTACGCATGGCACAAGGTCGATGCCAACGACGGCATCGACCTTGTGCCATCCTGCACCGGCACGTCGATCATCGGGACGAGGGCGGGCTCAACCTCGGCCTATGGAGACGACGACCCGGCTCCATCGCGGACCCCGGGGTTGCCAAGCCCATCCGTGACGTCTTCCTCCGAGCGGACCGGCCGGACCGCGACGCGGCCTTCGCGTTTGCGTTGCCCGTCATCGGCATCACCAACTGGTCGCAGGTCCGCCAAGCCGGCGCGCCCCCCGCACGCCCAACAACCCCACCTTGACCTGCGGCGCTCAAGGGCCGTTGACTCGCCCGCGAACCATGCGGGAACGCCCCATGCCAAAAGCCGGCTCCGCCACCGCCCCGCGACACGGGAACGCAGGATGCGTTTGCATCGCTCAAGGCGGATGCCACGGCTTCCTTGTCCGCTTCGCCCACGTGCTCATGCGGCTCGCGCTCGTCGTGCTCATGGGCCGGGCGGTTGCCGATGGCTGGGACGACGTCGCCCGCCGCAAGGTCCTGCGCTGGGGCAACGACGCCGAGGGCGGCGCGCCCTACTTGTTCCATCCCGAGGACGACCCCACGCGGCTAGCCGGGTTCGAGGCCGACTTCGCGGCCGCCTTGGCCGAGCGCATGGGCTTGCGGAACGAGTTCGTCCAGGGGAACTGGGACATGCTCGTCCCGGCCCTTCTCCAAGGCGGCAACTTTGACGTCGTCATCGCGGGCCTCGAACGAACGCCCGAGAACCTCGCCCGGGTCGCGATGTCGCGCCCGTACTTCGTCTTTGCGCAGCAACTGGTCGTGCGCGCCGACGACGCGACGCATGACTCGCTCGCGTCCCTCTCGGGACGGCCCGTAGGGGTGCTGTCCGGGACGGCGTCGCACCGGCTCCTTCAACGCGACGGGCGCATCGAGGTCCGCATCTACCAAGACAACGTCAACTACTTCAAGGACCTCGCCGTCGGGCGCATCGACGCCGTCCTTGCGGACACGCCGATCGTGCAGGCAAACCTCGCGGCGAATCCCGGGCTGCGACGCGCGGGACAGCCCTTCGAGACCGGTTACTACGCCGTGGCGCTGCCCCGCGGCGAGGAACGGCTCCTCGCGCGCGTGGACGCCGCGATCGGTGCGATGGTGGCGGACGGGTCGCTGCGCCGAATCTACGGGCGCTACGACGTGTGGGACGAGGGCCAGCAACGGCTCAATGGATGGCGGCCCGACGACCAGGGGGCCGCGCCGCCGCCACCAGCGAGTCGTTCCGCATGGCGCGAATGGCGGACGATCCTGCCCGAGCTATTGCGGGCGGCGGTCACCACGGTCTGGGTGACGTGCGGCGGGATGGCGTTGGCGCTGGTGTTGGGGCTGGCGCTTGCCCTGGCACGTCTGTACGGGCCGCGGCCGTTGCCCTGGCTGGCCGTCGCCTACATCGAGGTGTTCCGCGGCACGCCCTTGTTGCTGCAGATTTACTTCATCTACTACGGCCTTTCGCAGGAGGCCGGGCTGCGGCTCCCTGCCAGTGTCGCCGCCGTGCTGGCCCTCGGGCTCAACTACGCCGCGACCGAGGCCGAGAACCACCGGACGGGCATCGAGGCGGTGCCGCGCGGCCAATGGGACGCCGCGCTCTCGCTCGGGATGCGCCGCCGCGTCGCGCTGCGCCGCGTCATCCTTCCCCAGGCACTACGGGTCGCGCTCCCGTCCATCACCAACGACTTCATCGCCATGTTCAAGGACTCGTCCATCGTGTCCGTCATCGCGATCGTCGAGCTGACCAAGCAATACCAAATCCGCGCCATCGAGACCCACGACTACATCGGGCTGGGCCTCATGACGGCGGGCCTGTACCTCGCGATGAGCTGGGCCGCCTCGCTGGCAGCCCGGAGGCTCGAACGCTCCCTGCGCCATGATCCACGTTGAACACCTCAGCAAGCGCTTCAACGGCCACGCCGTCCTCCACGACGTGTGCCTCCGGGTCGAACCGTCCGAGTGCGTCGTGCTCCTCGGCCCGTCCGGCTCCGGGAAGTCCACCCTCCTGCGTTGCATCAACCTCCTCGAGACGCCCGATGCCGGACGCGTGGCCGTGGGCGACGTCGCCGTGGACTGCTCCCGGCCCGTGCCACGCGAGGCCCAACGCCAGCTTCGGCTCCGCGCCGGGATGGTCTTCCAGCACTTCCACCTGTTCCCCCACCTCGACGTCCTGGACAACGTCGTCGCGGGCCCCGTCCACGTCCGTGGCATCCCAAGAGCGGAGGCCGAGGCCCATGCGATGGAATGGCTCGGGCGCGTCGGCATGGCCGCCATGGCCCGGCGCTTGCCCTCGCAGCTTTCCGGCGGCCAACAGCAACGGGTCGCCATCGCCCGCGCCCTGGCGATGAATCCGGATGCCCTCCTCCTTGATGAGCCAACCTCCGCCCTCGACCCGGCGTTGCGCGGGGAGGTGGCCGACGTCCTGCGGTCGCTGGCCGACGCCGGGACAACCATGCTCCTGGTGACCCACGACCTTCGCCTCGCACGCGAGGCGGCGGACCGCATCGTCGTCCTGCACGCCGGCTGCATCGTGGAATCTGGCCCTCCGGGCCGCGTGCTCGACAACCCTTCCCACGAAGCCACGCGTCAGCTCCTCGCCTAAACCGCCCGCTCCCCGCTCCCCTCCCGCGCGGTTGAATTCGGCCGTTGTCCCGGCACACTGCGCCCATGCCTACGAAGCCCGTGGCCCTCCTCGGCGCCGTCATTGCCTCCCTGTTGATCGCCGCGGGGTGCTCCATCTCGCCCTCGAACGTGACCTCCCAAGCCCCCGCCTACCCGCCCACGCGCAAGACCAACGTCGTGGACACCTACTTCGGCGCCGCCGTGCCCGACCCCTACCGCTGGCTCGAAGACGACAACGCACCGGAGACCAAGGAATGGGTTAACGCCCAGAACGCAGTCACGTTCGCCTACCTCAATGCCCTTCCCGGGCGCGACGCCATCAAGCGCCGCATGACCCGGCTGATCAACTACGAGCGCTTCGGCCTCCCCTACAAGCGCGGGCCCCGATACTTTTTCTCTCGGAACAACGGCCTCCAGAACCAGGAAGTCTGGTACACCACCGCAAACCTCGCCGCCGAGCCCGTCCTGCTCATCGACCCCAACACCCTCTCCACGGACGGCACCGTCTCCATCTCCGCGCCCATCCCGTCCGAGGACGGCGCCCTCGCCGCCTACCAGCTCTCCGCCAGCGGCAGCGACTGGAAGGAAATCCGCGTCCTCGACGTCGCCACCGGACGCGAGCTGCCGGACCGGGTCCAGTGGGTGAAGTTCAGCGGCATCTCGTGGGCGCACGATGGCTCCGGCTTCTTCTACAGCCGCTACGACGCGCCCAAGGAGTCCGAGAAGCTCACCCGGATGAACGAGTTCCAGAAGCTCTACTTCCACAAGGTGGGCACGCCCCAGTCCGCCGACGTCCTCGTCCACGAGCGCAAGGACCAGCCCAAGTGGGGCTTCTCCGGCACGGTGACGGACGACGGCCGCTACCTCGTCATCACGTCCACCGAGGGCACGGACCCGCGCAACCGCGTTTTCTACAAGGACCTCAAGGATCCCGCCGCCGTGGTCACCGGCCTGCTCGAGGCCTTCGACGCCAGCTACGACTTCATCGGCAACGACGGGCCCGAGTTCTGGTTCAAGACCGACCTCGATGCACCGCGAGGCCGCATCGTGGCCATCGACGTGCGCAACCAGGCCCGCGCGTCCTGGCGCACCGTCGTGGCCCAGGGCGACGCCACACTCACCGGGGCCGCCATCGTGGGAGAACGCCTGCTCGTCGAGTACCTCAAGGACGCCCGCAGCGTCGTCCAGCAACACCAGCTCAACGGCACCCTGGAACGGGAAATCCCCCTGCCCGGCATCGGGTCGGCCGGGGGCTTCGGAGGCCGGCGCGAGGACAAGGAAACGTTCTTCAGCTTCACGGGCTACACCATCCCCGGCCGCATCTACCGCTATGACATCGCCTCCGGCGAGGTCGCCCTCTGGCGCGAGCCCAAGGTGGAGTTCAACCCGGATGACTACGAGACGCGGCAGGTGTGGGTGACCAGCAAGGACGGCACGCGGCTGCCGATGTTCGTCACGCACCGCAAGGGGCTGAAGCTCGACGGCAACAATCCCACGCTCCTGTACGGCTACGGCGGCTTCAACATCTCCCTCACGCCCGCCTTCTCCGTGGGCAACCTCGTGTGGATGGAGATGGGCGGCGTCTATGCCGTGCCCAACCTTCGCGGCGGCGGCGAGTACGGCGAGGAATGGCACCAGGCCGGCACCAAGCTTCGGAAGCAAAACGTGTTCGACGACTTCATCGCCTCCGCCGAGTGGCTCGTGCGCAATGGCTACACCACCCCGCGCAAGCTCGCCATCCAGGGCGGCTCCAACGGCGGCCTCCTCGTCGGCGCCTGCATGACCCAGCGACCCGACCTCTTCGGGGCTTGCCTTCCGGCCGTCGGCGTCCTGGACATGCTCCGGTTCCACCAGTTCACCATCGGATGGGCCTGGCGCAGCGACTACGGATCCAGCGAGAACGAGGCCGAGTTCAAGGCCCTCCTCGCCTATTCCCCCTACCACAACCTCCGCCCCGGCACCGCCTACCCCCCCACGCTCGTCACCACGGCCGACCACGATGACCGCGTCGTGCCCGCTCACAGCTTCAAGTTCGCGGCGCGACTCCAGGAGGCGCACGCCGGTGCCGCGCCCGTCTTGATTCGCATCGAAACCAAGGCCGGCCATGGCGCGGGCAAGCCCAACGCCAAGATCATCGAGGAGCGCAGCGATCAACTGGCCTTCATCGCCCGCCACCTGGGAGCCAAGACGCCTTGAACCCCGCGCCACGCCCCGTGGGCACACCCTCGCCCATCAAGTTGTCCGCCGGGCCGGGCAAGGGCTTCTGGGAGGTCCCCGTCCTCGCCGAGGACGCCCACCTCCTCGCGCTCGACAAGCCCGCCGGGCTGCTCGTTTCACCCGACCGCTACGACCGCGAGCGCCCCAACCTCATGCGGCTCCTTCAGGACGGCATCGCGGCCGGAAAGCCCTGGGCCCGGGACCGCAGCCTCTCCTACCTCGCCAACGCCCACCGGCTCGACCACGAGACCTCTGGCGTCCTGCTCCTCGCCAAGGACCGCCCCACCCTCGTCCGGCTGGCCGACCAGTTCGGAAGCTCCGTCCCCAGGAAGACCTACGTCGCCCTCGTCAGCGGATCGCCCAAGCCCGAGTTCGAGGTGGACGTCAAGCTGCGCCCCGATCACCGGGACCCCGCGAGGATTCGCTGGGCCACCGACGGCAAGAAGGCCCTCACACGGTTCGTCGTCCGCGAGGACTTCGGAGGCCTGGCCCTGATCGAGTGCCGGCCCGAGACCGGCCGCACCCACCAGATTCGCGTCCACTTGTTGGCCGCCGGTCATCCCATCGTGGCCGACCCGCTCTACGGCAGCGGCGAGCGTCTCTTCCTGAGCGCGTTGAAGCGCAACTACCGCCCGAAGCGCGACGAGGAGGAACGGCCGCTCACGCCACGCATGGCGCTTCACGCGTGCAAGCTGGAGCTGCCCCATCCCGTCACCGGCGAACCCTTCGTCGCCGAGGCGCCGTGGCCCCGGGACATCGAGGTCGCCCTCAAGCACCTTCGCCGCCACGCGGGTGCCCTCTGATCCCACCGTCGCCAGAAGGCTCGGTCATTCGGCATTGGCTGGGGCTGAGGTGCTGGGGCGGCGGGAATGGTGTCCCGTGACGCACCCGCAGAGGGTCATGTCCCAAACCGCCAGCGCGACGCAACCCACGCGAGAACCCGACCCAGGCCGTGATGGCGCAAGACCCGACCGAGAACCCGTGCGCCGTCTTGGGAACCGGAAGGCCCGCGTTCCAGCAACCGCGCCAGCCCATGGCACGCCCGCTCCAGGTCGGCGTCATCCGAAGGTTGCCCTCGTTGCAGCACGTCGAGCACCCGGTCCAGCCCGCGCTCGCCCACGTCCGCCGCGATCTCCATGAACACCGTTGCCCGGGCCCCGCTGTCGAAACCCGGCGGCCCAAAGACCGCGTCCAAGTCACCCAGGATCTCGTTCCCCGCTGTCTCGCCCTCATGGTCACGACGCGGGGCAAGGCCCTCCAAAACGTCCCTCTCGCCCGAGCGTCCCAGCCCGCGCCCCAACGCCCACCGAACCGTGTGCGTCGCCGGCCCCGACGCCAACCGCCATGCCCATTGGCCGTCCTCGCCCCGAACGGCCTCCAACCCCAGAGTCACCTCGCCATCCACGCCCTCCAACGCCTCCCGAAGGGCCTCCATCGACTTGAGCAAATCACCCATGCCCCCATGCAACCACCGTTCCTGCCCCGCTGGAACCATGAAGGCTCCGGCCGAGCCATTCCGTCAGCCTCGCCTTCCCTCGTTCCTTCCCTCGTTCCTTCCCTCTTCGGTCTCCTTCGTTGAGGCCCTCGGCCTTCCCTCACGACCGCGCCATGGCCGCCCGCAACCGCGCCGCGTCCGGGTGCGCCTTGTAGAAGTCGTCCAAGGGGAAACACCCGCTTACCAGGCCGTTCCTCGGACCCGTGGTGCATTCGCTAAACGTGCGGCAGACGCGTCGCCGCTGCATGGGTCGGCCCGAGACCAAGTCACGCGTCAGTTCCGGGTAGCTCAGGACCGACCGGCCCAACCCGACGACGTCCACGCGCCCGGCCGCCACCTGGGCCTCCCCCACGTGCGGCAGCCATTCCTGGAGGTAGCTGTAGGCGGAGCCCACCATCACCAGACCGGGCACGGCCGACTTGGCATGCGCCACGGCCTCCACTTGGCGCGCGACGCCTACCAATGGGTCTTCGGGCGGCAAATAGCCATCGCTGGGCGGCACCATCGCCGGCCGTTGGATGTGCGGGTTGTAATAGGGGCTCCCCGCCGTCAGGCACACCAGCCGCACCCCCATCGACTCCAGCATCCGAAGCAGTTCCAGCGGCTCCTCCCAAGCCGTCCGGGACGGATCCCCAGGGTCGCAACCGAACCCATGCAGGTACGGCCCCGTCCACGGCTCCGGCTCGCCCACGTTGCCAGGGCCCTTCCGGTAGGGGAGCCGGTCGAACACGCTCAGACGCACGCCCACCTGGAGCCCAGGGGCATCCCGTCGAATGCCCTCCACGATCCGGCGCAGGAAGCGTGTCCGGTTGGAGAGGCTGCCCCCGTAGGGTCCCGGTCGGCAACGTGCGCCGAGCAGCTCGTGCCCGAGGTATCCATGGCAATGCTTCACGTCCACGAAGTCGAAGCCCGCCCTCCATGCCCGCACCGCCGCCCGGACGAAGTCCTCCACCAGCCCGTCCAGCTCGGCGTCCGTCAACACCAGGGCGTCGTCCGCAACGCCCACGCGCCGGTCCAGCAACGGATGCCGGAAGGCCACGCGCGGCTCGGGCCGCTTGGAGTCATTGGGCCGTGACCATCGGCCGCTGTGCGTCAATTGCAGCCCGACGCACAGGTCTTGCGTCGAGCCATGCGCCGCGTGCGACTCCACGAGGATCCGCCGCAGCTCCGCAAGCCCGCCCACGTGCTCCTCGCGTGCCATCAACTGACGCGGGTTGGCGCGGCCATCGTGCCGCACCGCGACCGCCTCGCCGCCCCAGATCAACTTGGCGCCACTCTCCCCAAACCGTCGCCACCGGCGGCGCACCAAGTCCGTGGGATGCCCGTCCGCCGTGCCGTCCCAGCCCTCCATGGGGAGGATCGCAAGGCGATTGCCCGGGGGACGCGGCAGGCCTGCGGACGCGGCCACGGGCCGCGACAGCGCCTCCCACGGCCCGTCGTCGGCCACGGGCAACGGACACCCCAATCCCACGAGCCGCGCCCGCAACTCGGACGCGCCCTTCACCGACGCCAGCTTCGGATAGTTCATGCGCTTGATCGCCCGCGTGTTGAGCGGCAACGCCATGATGCCCGATCCGTCGCGCCCGTTCCCAGCCCCCTTTCCGCGGTTAGGGGGGCCAAATACAAGGTGGCATCCTTGGGCAGGCTGGTCTTCGATGCGGTCATGGTGAACTCGGAATTCAAGTTCTTCTGCTCGCACTGCGACCAACCCTTGAAGTGCGAGCCCCGTTTTGCCGGACGCCAGATCCAGTGCCCCGGCTGCAACCATCTCATCCGCATCCCCAACCCGCCGGCGGGCATGGGCTTCACCCAGGTGTCCCCGGAGTCCGGTCGCACTTGGGACACGCACGTGCCACCGCCGGGAAGCAAGGGCTAGCACGCCGCCAGCCGATGCATCGGGGTTGCCGCCAGGGAGCGGCCCCCGATCCGACCGCGCGTGCTCCCGTTGCGCCCACTCCCTTCACAGCGTCCCAATCACCCCATCCGACCCGTCCATGGAGACCCCTGCCAGCCATTCAGCCGTCACCCCGCCCGAGGCCTCGCCCCGACCCGCCGAGATCGGCCAGCGCATCGGCCCCTATGACGTGATGGAGCCCCTGGGAGAGGGCGGCTTCGGCACCGTCTTTGTCGCCGAGCAAATCCAGCCGATCCAACGCCGTGTCGCCCTCAAGGTCATCAAGGCGGGCATGGACACGAAGGCCGTCGTCGCGCGCTTTGAGTCCGAGCGCCAGGCACTCGCATTGATGGAGCACCCCAACATCGCCCGCGTGCTCGACGCAGGCTCCACGCCCGAAGGACGCCCCTTCTTCGCGATGGAGTTGGTCCGAGGGGTTTCCATCACACGCTACTGCGAGGGCCACCGGCTCTCGGTCGCCGACCGCCTCAACTTGTTCCTCCAGGTATGCGGCGCCATCCAGCACGCCCACCAAAAGGGCATCATCCACCGCGACATCAAGCCCTCCAACATCCTCGTCGCCGAACGGGATGGGATGCCCGTGCCGAAGGTCATCGACTTCGGGATCGCCAAGGCCATCCACGGCAGCCTCGCCGACCGCACGGCCATCACCCAAACGCGGCAGGTCGTGGGCACGCCCAACTATGTCAGTCCCGAGCAAGTGCGCGGCGACGGCGAGGACATCGACACCCGCTGCGACATCTACAGCCTCGGCGTGCTCCTGTATGAGTTGATGTGCGGCGCGCCGCCGTTCGACTCCAAGGAGATCGCCCGTCAGGGAGGCGATGCGCTCTGGCGCGCGGTCGTCGAGCAGGATCCCGAGCGGCCCAGCGCCCGCATCCAACGCCTCCCTCCCGAGCAAGCCGCGGCCGTGGCCCAGCAGCGCTCCACCTCGCCGAGGGTCCTCGCAGCGCTCCTGGCCGGCGACCTCGACTGGATCATCATGCGGTGCCTCGAGAAGGACCGGCGCCTCCGCTACGAGAGCGCCCACGCCCTCGCCGAGGACGTCGCGCGCTACCTGGACCATTCCCCGGTCCACGCGCGCCCGCCCAGCACGGCCTACCGCCTCCAGAAGGCGTGGTCCCGCCACCGCGTTGGGCTGGCCTTCGCCGCCGCCCTCGTTGTCGTCCTCGCGTCCGGCACCGTCATCAGCGCCTGGCAGGCGCATCGTGCCGCCACCGCCCGCAACGAGGCCGTCGCCCTTGCACGCGAGAACGAGTTCGTGGCCAAGCTGCTCCTCGACATCTTTAATCGCATCGACCCCGAACGCATCAAGGGCGGCGCCGAGCGCCTCGACCAAGCGTTGGAAAGCGGGCTCATGGAGGTCGCCTCACAGCTTTCCCCTGCCGCCATCCGGCAGCCCCTGCTCCTCGTGGACCTCAAGAGCCATGTTGGAAGGGCCCTCGCGAACCTGGGCAACACCCGCGCCGCCCGCACCCAACTCGACGACGCCCTCGCCATCCTGCGCCATGAGAAGGCCAACCGCCATCCTGCCGCCCCCGCGCTCCTGATCGCCCTCTCGTTCACGCACAACCTGGATGGGAACCACGAGATGGCTCTTGGCCTTCTCCAAGAAGCCCTGGAGCTCTCCCTCGAACTCCACGGCAAGGACAGCCCTCAGACCCTGGCCATCCGACTCAGGCTGTCCGACGCCTATCGCGACCTCGGCCATTTCGACTTGGCCTTGTCCTTGCTGGAGCAAGTGGTCGCCACCACCCAGCCCGCCGGCCCCGCCCTTCAACGCAAGGCCGCCGTGGCCCTCGTTCAAGTCGGGGCCCTCCACCTCCTCATGGGCCATCCCGAAGCGGGCCTGAGGGTTCTTCAGGAGGCCCAGGACAGGCTGGCCAGCCTCGGCGACCCAGATGGCACGGACCTTCTCGCCGCGCGCAGCAACCTGGGCGCCGCCTTGACGGACAACGACCGCGCCCCGGAGGCGGCCGCGCTGCTCGAGGACACCCTGCGGCGGGACAAAAGGGTCCTCGGCCCCAACCACATCGACACATTGCGTTGCATGATCAATCTCTCGAGCGCGCGCAAGGCCTGCGGCGATCTTCCCGCCGCACTCGACTTGGCCGAGGAAGCGCTCCGGATGTTCCGGTCCACCCGAAAGGACGACAATGCCGACGTCATCAACGCCCTCGCCAACGTCGCCAGCCTGCACTTGGACTTGAAGCGGACCGAGGTCGCCATCCCCATGCTTGAGGAAGCCCTGCGCCTCTCCCATGCCACGCGTCGGCAAGACCATCCTGAAACCCTCGGCATCTCCCGCATCCTGGGCTCCGCCATCCTGATGTCGGGCGACCTCACCCGGGCCAAGAACGTCCTCGCCGACGTCGTGACACGCATGGCCAAGGCGTTTGGCGAAGAGAACCTGGAGACGACCGACGCGATGTCGGAGCTGGCCGTCGCCCACCAGTTGGCCGGCGACTTCCACGAGGCCGACCGGCTCCAGCAACGGGTCCTCGCCATGGGCCGCAAATGGAACGAGCCCAACCTTCGGAAGGTGATCGCCTACCTGCACAACGCCGTCCTCACGCGAGGGAACCTTGGGAAGTGGGACGACGCGGTCGCCCTCCAGGAGGAATGTGTCCAACTCAACCGGAAACGCTTCCCTGCCGGCCACCGCGACGTGCTCGTCGCCGAGGCCACCCTCGGGCAGTTCCAATGCGCGGCGGGTCATGTCGCCCAGGGCTTGGCCCTCCTCGACAGGGTCCTCGAGGGCCAACGAGCCCTCGGTGAGCCTGGCAAGGCCCAGGCCGCCACCACCGCCCGAAACATCGCCGTCATTCGCCTCGACCAAGCGATCGCCGCCTCCGCGTGGCCCGCCGTGGCGGAGGCCCTCCTCGCGTGGACGGAGGCCAGGCCGGATGAGTTCTGGCCTTGGTGCCAACTCCTTGCCGTCGAATCCCACCTCGGCCGCGCCGACGCCTTCCACCAGCGCGCCCGGCAGCTCGCGGCCCACCATGCGTCCTCCTCCAACACCATGGTCCTCGCCTGGGTCACCAAAACCTCCCTCCTCCTCCCATCGCCCCACGACACGGAACGCGCCCGAATCGCACTCGCCTCATCAGACCGGATCGCCTCCGACACCACCAACCCCGCATGGAAGCCCTTCGGCGACCTCGTCCGAGCCCTCGCCCTCCTGCGCCTTGGTCGACCCCAAGAGGCCCTGCCCCTTGCACGGACTGCGGGGGACTCTGGCCAGCGAGACCCCTTTCGAATCGCCCAGGCGTGGGCGGTGCTTGCCCTCTGCCACGTTCAGCTCGGCGAGCCAGATGCCGCCCGCGACGCCCTCAACCAAGCCCGCCTTCTCGTCGGCAGCCCGTTCCTCCAAGAACCCCAGCTCCCCCGCGACCCCGGCCCATGGCATGATGTCCTCATCGCGTTCACCCTGGGGCGCGAGGCGGAAAACGCCCTCGCAGCCAACCCCCAACCCAAGGCTCCCGTCGCCGCCACGCCCCCCACCCCCGACGTCCAAGCGCCCCGGCAACCATGAGCGCGAAGCCCATCCATCCGCCCAAGGCCCGCCCCGACTCCACGCCCGACCCCCTCGCCACGCGGACAACCCTCCTGCTGCGGCTCCGCAACCCGGACGACAATGAAAGCTGGCGGGAGTTCGTCGCCCTGTACCGGGACTTCATCATCGGCCGCGCACGAATCCATGGGCTTTCCCGGGACCTCGCCCAGGATGCCGTCCAACGGGTCCTCGCCGAGGTCAACGAGCGCATCCATCACTTCGACCTGCAGGATCCGTCCCGGTCCTTCCGGGCTTGGCTCAGGAACCTGGTCGCGTGGCGCTCCTCCGAAATCCGCAGGAAGGAGTCCCGGTTCCTCCCCATCTGCAACAAGCCCGACTGGGAGGCCTGGCTGCATGACGTCGCGGGAGCCGCACCCGTTCCCGCGCTCACCGACGACCTGATGGACGACGCCCTGCGGTGGGCTGCCATCGAACGCGCCATGCAACGCGTCCAGCGCAAGGTCCATCCCATGACCTACAAGGCCTTTGAACTCCTGGCGCTCAAGGAGCAGCCCGTGCGCGAGGTCGCCCGCCTCACCGGCCTCAGTCATGCCTCCCTCTACACCGCCAAGTCCCGCGTCCTCTCCTCAATCCGCGAGGAAATCAGCCTCATGGCCCACGAGCTTCGCTAGCCAAGCCCCCCCATTCGCCATTCGCCGCTCGGCATTTGCCGCTCACT
>JBJSZF010000231.1:0-5030 GCA_046090125.1 Verrucomicrobiota bacterium | reverse complement strand
CCGCGCATCCTCGTCGTCACCGAGTCCGTGTTCAGCATGGACGGCGACGCCGCGCCCCTCGCCGACATCATCGAGGCCAAGGACCGCCACGGCGCATGGCTGTTGTTGGACGAGGCGCATGCGTCCGGGCTCCATGGCGCGTCCCGCGCCGGGCTCGCCGAGGCACGGGGCCTCTCCGCGCGCGTGGACGTTCATCTGGGGACGCTCGGCAAGGCCGTGGGCGCGTCCGGCGGCTTCATCGCCGGCTCCCGCACGTTGATCGACTGGCTCGTCAACGCCGCCCGTTCGCTCGTGTTTTCCACCGCCCCCGTCCCCGCCGCCGTCGCCGCCGCCACCGAGGGAATCCGCATCCTCCAATCCAGCGAGGGATCCGCGCGATGCCGGCAGGCATGGGGGAACGCGCGAACCTTGGGCGCGCGTTTGCCGATCCCCTGCCCCGACCCGGAAAGCGCCATCCTCCCGTGGATCCTGCGCGACGAGGCCCGCGCCCTGGACGCCGCGTGCCGGCTGATGGACGCCGGGTTCCTCGCGCCGGCCATCCGCTATCCCACCGTGCCCCGGCGCACCGCGCGCATCCGGTTCGCCATGTCCGCCAGCCATTCCATCCCCGAGGTCGAACACCTCGCCGAGGCCATCGGGCGCGTCGCCCGGGAGGTGCAGGGCGCATGAGCCGGAACCCCAAGGACATCGCGGCGCTCGACCATGCCCACGTGTGGCATCCCTTCACCCAGATGCGCGACTGGCTCGCGTCCCGCCCCCTCGTGCTGGTGTCCGGCAAGGGAGCCGTCCTGACCGACGACCAGGGCTACGACTACCTCGACGCCAACTCCTCCATCTGGACCAACCTCCACGGCCACCGGCATCCCCGCCTCGATGCCGCGCTCCGACGGCAACTGGGGAGGGTGGCGCATGTCTCCTCGCTCGGCCTGGCCAACGAGCCCGCCGCACGCCTCGCCGCCGCCCTCGCGCGCGAGTCCGGCCTGCCAAAGGCCTTTTTTTCCGACGACGGCTCCACCGCGATGGAGGCCGCACTCAAGCTGGCCCACGAACACGCCCAGCGAACGCACGGGCCCGGCGCGCGCGGCCGTTTCCTCTCGCTCCGCGGAGCCTATCACGGCGACACGGTCGGGGCCGTCTCCCTCGGGCACATCAACCTGTTCCACCGCCCCTACCGGAAACTCTTGTTCCCGACGGACGCCGTGATGGCCCCGAACTGCTATCGCTGCCCGTTCAACCGTGCGAAGCCCGAGGCCCGGGACGCGCGGGACTATCGACAGTGCCACTGGGAATGCGTGGGCGAGGCCGCGCGCGCCATGGAGAAGGCGGCGCGCAAGGGCCGGCCCCACGTCGCCATGGTTTATGAGCCCGTGGTTCAAGGCGCGGCGGGCATGGTGATGCAGCCGCAGGGCTGGCTCCCGCGCGTCGCCGAGGCCACGCGCGCGCACGGGCTCCTCCTGGTCGCCGACGAGGTGATGACCGGCATGGGACGCACGGGCGGCGCGTCGTTGTTCGCCGGGAACAACCAAGGCGTCGTGCCCGACCTGCTCGCGACGGCGAAGGGCCTAAGCGGCGGCTACCTGCCCTTGGCGGCCACCATGGCAAGCCAACCCATCTTTGACTCCTTTCTGGGCGACTACGCCGAGTTCAAGACGTTCTTCCACGGGCACAGCTACACCGGGAACCCGTTGGGCTGCGCCGTTGCGTTGGAAAGCCTGGCGATCCTCGGCAGCCCGGCCTCCATCCGGCAACGCGCGCGCCTGGCTTCGTGGATGGCCCGGGACCTGCCCGCCGTGTGGAAACGTCCCATCGTGGGCGACGTGCGCGTCTCAGGCTTGATCGGAGCCGTCGAGCTGGTCCGCGACCGTGCCACGCGCGCGCCCTTCGATCTGCGGGAACGCATGGGCATTCGCGTTTGCGAGGCAATGGCCCGGCGCGGCGTGCTCACGCGTCCCGTCGGCAATGTCATCGTCCTCATGCCCCCCTACTGCACAACCCGCGCCCAATGGGGACGCATCCTGCAGGCGCTGGACGAGTCCTTGGAAGAAGTCGGAACCCCGTCTTGATGCCCTCGCCCCGCCCGGACCTGTGGCGGTCCGTGGCACGCGGGAAGGGGAGTCAGGGACGCTCTCGGCGGACGACGTTGCGAGGGCGTCAAGGAAGCGGGTGGAGGAAGGTGCAACAGGCTCGACGCCGCAGTTGTAAAACATCGTTTTACACGGTGACGAAGACGATCACCAAGATTGGCAATTCGCAGGGGCTCATGCTGGACGCAGCCCTCATGGACCTGGCGCGCCTGAAGGTCGGTGACCAGGTCAGCGTCACCATCCACGATGGCGGAGCCATTGTGCTCACACCGCTGCGCCCGGTCATCGCGCCAGACCAAGCTGCCACAACGGCCCGGCGGCTCATCCAGAGGAATGCCGAACTGTTCCGGCGCCTGTCATGAAGCGGCGGTTGGCCCATCCCACGGCCAGAGCGGTCCAGGCCATCCATGCCGGCTAAGCCTCCAAGCACGGCTGCGGGCCCTCGTTTTCGCTGGGAGCGGGCAGGACCTGGTGTTTCATCGACGCATGAGACGCTGGCTTGCGATCCTGCTGACCCTCCTCTGCGGCACCGCCCTGGCATGGGCCGACGCCCCGGCATCCGACAAGGGGCGTGAATTCGTCGTCATGACCTACAACGTGGAGAACCTGTTCGACGTCGATCGCGTGTCCCGGTTCGAGGACTACGAGGAGAAGGACAACGACCCCAACAGCTACGGCCCCTCGAAGCTTCTGGCCAAGCTGGAGGGGATCCGCCGTGTCCTCGCATCCGTGGGCGGGGGTGCCGGGCCCGATGTCCTCCTCCTCTGCGAGCTGGAGATCGACTTCACCCCGGAATCGCGCGTCGCCGACCTCCGGGAGTTTCTGAAGGCGCAAGGAGGGACCACGACACGGCAGATGTTGGCGCCCCAGGCCGTGGACTCGCACCGCGGCATCCCCTCCGAGGCATGGCTGCTCAAGCACCTCGTGGACTCCGGCCTCAAGGGGTACCAGGTCGTGGTGGGCGAGGACTTCCCCGATCCCTCGGGCCGTACGGACATCGCCCACAAGAACGTCATCCTCTCGCGCCTCCCCGTGGTGGAGTCCCGCACCCATCCCACGGCCGGCGCGCGCGGCGTCGTGGAGGCCGTGCTGGATGTCGGCGGCCGGCGCGTCCACGTGTTCGCCAACCATTGGAAGAGCGGGGCCAGCACGGCGGCGGCCGAGGAGGTCCGGGTGGGCAACGCCCGGGTGTTGCGGCGGCGGCTCGACGACATCCTCAAGGCCGACCCGGGCGCAGAGGTGATCATCGGGGGCGATCTCAACTCGCACTACAACCAGCGCGAGCGCCATCCGAAGCTCGGGACGACCGGGATCCAGGACGTGCTCGGGTCGCAGGGCGACAAGGCCGCGCTGGGCCGTCCGAATGGGCCGAGCCTCTACAACCTCTGGCACGAGCTGCCCGCCGAGCGTCGCTATTCGGACGAGTTCAACGGCGAGTGGGGAACGCTGATGCACCTGATGGTCACGCGCGGGCTCCTGGACGGGCGCGGCGTCGAGTACGTGGACGGCTCGTTCAAGCCGTGGATTCTTCCCGGCACCAATGCCCAGCCGCCCCTTGGGCTCCCGTGGCGCTGGACCTCCGTGGGAACAGGCGCGGGAACCAGCGACCATTTCCCGTTGGTGGCGACGTTCCGCGTCGCGGCAACACCCCAGGCCCGCGACTTGGCCCAGGCCGCCGGCATGGCCCGCACCCCTGCCGAGCCGTTGGCCGTGGGCTACGAGGGACTCGACCGTTCCCGCCTGCGCAACGCCTCCGTGCGCGCCAAGGCCGGCCCCGATGATCTCGCCCGGGCCATCGGCGAGATCTTCGCCGTCGAGGGCACCGTGGCCTCCGGCCGCTCCGCGGCGGTGACCGTCGCGGGCAAGCGGTACCTCCTGCATTCGTTCGACCGCGACCTGCGCGAGTCGTTGCGCGCGCGGAAGCCCGGCGAACGCCTCCGGTTCATTGGCGAGCTGGGGACCTACAAGGGCCAGCTCCAGTTCGTCGTCCACCATCCCAAGTGGATGCCCGCACCTCCATGAAGACCTTCCCCGACCCCAACGCCACACATACGCGCCGCAACTTCCACGTGAGGAGCCTGGTCCGTGCGGTGTTCGGGCTTCTCGCCCTGATCCCGCCCTGCCTCGCCGCCCCGGCGCTGTCGTGGACCAACAATCTGCTCACGTGGACCGAGCCGCGGCTGCCGGGCGGCAGTCTCGCCATTTTTTACCTCGAGGCCTTTTGCCTGCCCGGCGGTCACGAACGGCGATGGGACCAGACGCGGGTGCCGCATACGACGCGGTTGCTGGGGACGTCGCGCAAGGGCGACGTCCTGCGCTTCGAGACCCAGGTGGGCGCGGCCGTCGTGGTCACACACCAGGTGCGCGCGCTGAAGGATGGGCTCGAGATGGACTTCACCCTGTCCAACAAGGGCTCCGAGCCGTGGCGGATCCAATGGTTCCAACCGGCGTGCGTCCGCGTGGATCGATTCACCGGGGCCGGGCAGTCCAACTACGTCGAGCGCGCGTTCGTGTTCACCGAGCGTGGGCGAACGTGGCTCTCCGAGACGCGCCGAACCGAGGCGGCGTTGTATCGCGGAGGGCAGGTGTTCCTGCCGCCGTGGATCGAGGCGAACGACGCCAACCCGCGCCCCATCTCCGCCGACCGCGTCACCAACGGCATCATCGGGTGCGTGTCCGGCGACCAACGCTGGCTCCTCGCGCTGGCGTCGGACCGGACCTTCGAGCTGTTCGAGGGCGTGTACGTCTGCCTCCACAGCGACCCGTGGATTGGCGGCCTCCAGCCCGGCGAAGCGCGCCGGATCCGGCAGCGGCTCTATCTCCTGCCCAACGACCCCAAGAAGCTCCTGCGACGCTACCGCCGGGACTTCTCGCACCAGCCCCATCGCTGGTAGCCCGCCACCCGTGCATCCGAAAGGTGTCGGGGATCGGGGATCGGGGATCGGG
>JBJSZF010000230.1:0-9312 GCA_046090125.1 Verrucomicrobiota bacterium | reverse complement strand
CCATGTCAGCGTCGTACTCGATCTTTCATCGGTTAGTCTCATCAGTATCACACACGCACGTAGGCCGGGTCCCCTGACCCGGCGCACCGGGCACGAGGCATCGCCGCCGCCGCGTGAGGGCACGCGGCCTACAGACGGACCAACAGCCGTTTCAAGGTTCATTCTTTTGGGACCTCAACCTGTGCGGGGGTATCCGGCCCTGCGGGACGTCCCGGTCGTCGGTGGTGATGGGCGACGCCTCCACAGGCCGAGTACGACCCCGACTTCGGCGGGATGACGCCTCACACGAGGTTCAGGGCCAACGCGCCCGTTGGTGAATGGGGCCGGTGAGACCGGTGGTCTCACGGGGAGGGCGACCGCCCGTGGCCGCCCCGTCTTGGGTCGATTCCGGCGGACACCTCGGGTCCAGCCGCCGTGAGCCCAGCTCCCCCGATGACGAGGAGGAACCCGATGTTGTCAGTCAGGGCCTTCGTGCGGTCCGTCCGAGCGCGGTCCATTCGGCAGGCGAAAGCGACACGAGGGAGCCTTGGGCATCGATTTTCCGGCCGGTGAGCAGCATGGCCCATGTGCGCAACGGGGCGATCTCGCCCAGGTAGGGGCCCACGGACCATGTCCGAACCCGGCCGGGATCCAGCAGGGTCACAACGTTGGACCCAGCCGCAAAGCCGACCCACCGGACCACACCCCCGACATGGGTTCGTCGGGTGACAGGGAAGCCCGTCAAGGCATCGAAAATGCGAATGCGATCCTCGTGATCGACAACGGCGGCCCATTGGCCGTCGTGGCTTAACCGAGCGAAGCGAAGGCTGCGATCCCCACGCAAGGACGGCCAACGACCCACCCGCTGCCGGGACAGGTCCACCAACTCGACCTCGGCGGACTCGCGAACGTGAAGGATGCGACCCGACGCGGCGTGCCACCCCACCAGGTCGCCTCCATCGAGGGATCCCGCCGGAACCGGCAGGGGCTGGCCGGTCGTCCCATCCAAGAGAAACCGATGCGTGCGGACGTCCTCCACGACGATCCGCCTGGAAGCGGGAAGAAACTGGACGCCGTGAATGGGATGAGACCCAGTCCATGAGGCCCTCGGGCTGCCCAGTCGGTTCCAGTCCCAGATGACGAGGCCCCGCTTGGATTCATCCACAACGGCCGCGAGTTGGCCATCCTCCGCCAACGCAATCCCGGAGGCATGAGGCAGCGGGATCCTCTGCATCCACGGCGCTCCGTCTTGGTGAAGCCGCCAACGGTGCCAGTCGCCGACGTCGTCGAGGACAAACAAGTGCCCCCCCTTTGAATCGATGCCGAGGCGGCGACACGCACCCCGGCTCTCCTGAAAGCGAGCGACCCACCCCGAGCCCTCCCGACGCCCGATCAGCACGCGGGCGGGCGCATACGGGTCGCCTGACAGTTCCTCATGGCCAGCCCAAGTCATGCCGTCGTGGGCCCACCGTACGGTGTCGATCACGACGGAGGACGGGAGGTCCATGAGGAAGGGCGGCGCTCCATGCGTCAGCGCCAAGACCATCATCGCGGGATGGTTCTCGCGGGAAACCCGCGCCGCGAGGTAGTTGCCGGCGGGATCCACGGCGGCCGCAATGCCCGACCGGACGGAAACATCCGGTGCCCATGCAACCCCGGGCGATGGGAGGCGAGCGTCGGGCTGGCGACGCCACTGCGACCAGACCCGGAGAAGGCCATCCTCGGAGGCGGTCAATAGGCGGCCTCCATCCGGGCTGAAGGCCACCGAGACCACAGGGCTTGCATGCTTGGGGAGCTGGCAAACCAAGCGGCCATCGGAAAGGTCCCAAATCCGGAGCGCCCCGTCCTTGCCTCCCCCGGCGACATGCTTTCCGTCCGGAGCAACGGCCCAGTGGGGGCACGGCGACGCGCCGAAGGGAATCTCCAGCGCAACGCGCCCAGCCATGTCGGAATGAAGGAACAGCCCCCGGCGTGAGTTGAGCGTCGCAAACGAACCGGGGTGGCCCGTCACCCATTGGATGCCACGCGTGGGCCCGGGGACCTTCTCGGTGCCGAGACGCCGCGCAGGAGCTGCCAGATCCCATTGCTCGAGCGACGCCTGGAAGGCCCCGTCCCCTACCACCACACCCAGTCGGTCGCCGGTTGAGCCAAAGCACACGGCCGCCCCCATGCCATCCAGAGCGAGGGGCGGCCCGATTTCCCGCGCTTGAGCCACATCCCAAACCCGGGCGGTCCGATCATCCGAAACGCTGGCGACCCGGGTTGCGTCACGGCTGAAGGCGAGGCCCGAGACGGGCTTGGAGTGGAGCCCGAGGACCCTGCGACTCCCGGCCTGGGTGGTGACGGCCAAAACGATGGCATTGGAAGCCCCAACGGCGGCAACCCAACGGCCGTCCCCGGAAAAGACGCCCCACAGGATCCCGTCGATGCCCCCGGGATGAGCCCGTCCGGATTCGGTGTCCCATCGCAGGGCGCGCCCGAGGAGGTTGGTGCCACGCAACGCCGGAAGATAAACCATGGGCGCCGCCAACAGGGATCGGCCATCCTCGGAAAAGGAGACCTGCAGCGGATGCCCGCCCGTGTTCCAAGGATCCCGAATCCGGGTGCCATCGCGGACGTTCCACACCTGAATGACACCGTTCCGATCCGAGGTCGCCACCCACCGTCCATCCGGGCTGAAGGCTGCGGAGAACAATCCAGGGCCGCAGTTCATCGTCGCGTCCGGGCTCGGGAGTCCTGCGAGGATGTCGCCCAGCAGGAAGCGATCGACGCGGGCTTCATCCTCCGGGGCGTGCACCGTGGCCTCGGCAAGCCACAGCAAGGCCTCGGCGTCATGGCCCTCGTCGAGCGCGTCCAGCGCCTGCGTCCTCCACAATGTCCGGGGGTGCGCGTTTCCACCAATGTTGGGCGCTGCCGGGAGGGTTGGACTGCCACGCGCCCCTTCGGAACGGCGCGTCTGGAGATGCGGGAAAAGGAGCCACGCGCAGCACGCCGCAACGAGGAGGGTTCCGGTGGCAAGGCCAGCCCAAGGCCATTGCCGTCCCCCTCGGGGATGGGCCAGCCGATGGGCATGGCGCACCGAACCGCCGGCGGCCACGCGGGCGAGGTCCTCGGACATCGCACGCGCCGTGGGATACCGAGCCCCGGGCAGGGCGGCACACGCCCGCAGGACCACGGCGTTCAATTCCAGGAGCCGATCCCCCTCCGGCCCGGCCCCCAGGCCCGCGGGCACCCTCGGGAATTCCATCCGGTCGAAGCCCGTCATCGACTCGTACAAAACCTTGCCCAACCCAAAGATGTCCGACTGCGGCGAGTTGGGTCCTTCCGGGGCGATGAATCCCTCGGTTCCCACAAAGGACCGCGCCTCCCCGAGATCCGTGACGAGCCCAATGTCCGCCAGCCGGGGTTGGCCCCCCACGAACACGATGTTTGACGGCTTGATGTCCCGGTGGAGAAGGCCGGCCTCGTGCAGGCACACCAGCCCGCGGGCCAGCCGGAGACCCAAGTCCAAGCAGGCCTCCACGGGCATGGCCCCCCCTTCCTTCAACACCCACGAAAGGGTCCGTGCCACGTAGCCGTCCACATCACCCTCGGCAGGCCCCTCCCCTCCCCGTGACCCCGCCCCGTCGCGGGCGTCATCCGCAAGCTCCATCACATAATAGAAATGCCCCCCATCGGCGCTGCGACCCGTCTGCAAGACATCCACAAAGGCGTCGTTCTCGCGCGACAATGGCTCGAAACGTCGCACACCGGTCCACTCGCGCTCAAAAGGACGGTCGTCGAGGAACAGGCTTCGCCAGACCACCTTGACCGCGCGCCAGCAACCGGTGGAGGAACGGGCGAGCCAAACCTGCCCGTAGCTGCCGGTTCCAATGCATCTCAGCAGCTCGTGTTCCGGGATGGCCGGGCGGACGGGCGCACGGCAACGGTCGTCCTCAGGGCCCCGCCCATTCATGCCACCCCCTATCCCAGCCCGCCGGGCGTCGCACGCATCTGCTCGATCTCAGCCCGGAGCAGGCGCAGGACGCGATGCCGGATGACATACACGCTGGCCAGGCTCACGCCCAGCGTCCGCGCCACCTCGGGCCCGGGTCGGCCGTCCACCACGCTCAGGCAGAACAGTTGGTAGTGGGCAGGCGAAACCTTCAATTGGATGCGATCCAACGCACGCTCCATGACGTTCTGGCGCCATGCGGCGTCCCACGCGGCATCCCGCCTCGAGTCCTGCCGGGGATCCGGCAATGAGTTTAACCACGCCGTCCCGACGCCGTCGGTGTTCGCCTGCACCGCCTCCGGCCCGGCCCCGGCCACGGGCAACCGCCGACGCAACTGGTCCTTGATCCGCAGTTGGGTGACATGCCGCACCCAGCCCTCGAGGGAGCACCGGTCGCGGTCGTAGTCGAACTCCGGCATCTTCCTGGCCACGGAGGACACCGTTTCCTGGACCACGTCCTCGGCTTCATCCGGCCGCAATCCCGCCTGCGTGGCCACGTGACGCACCAACCGTCCGTATCGAGCCATGAACTGCGCCCACGCCCCGTCATCGCGCCAATTGCGGAGACGCTCCACGAAACTCGTTCGTGTCGCTTCACGCCCCGACACTGGACGCAGGTGCAACATAACCGGGAAAGGTTGTTGCCGACGGCCTTTCCATGTCCACGAAAGAGTGGACGGGCGCGGCGGCGGGGCGGCGCGGAGCGGACGGTGTACCCCTGGTTGAAAGTCCATTCGGCAGGGAGGCCCTCCCAAACGGCCAAACTGGGCTCGCCTCAAAAAAAAACCTGGACGGCAAAACGGAAGGGTTTCTCGGTTAGGAAGGTTGCTCGATCTGGATGAGGGAGACGTAGTCCAGGGCGCTGTGAAGGCGCTGGGTGATGCAAAAGAGGGCGATGGAGTCGCAATGCCCCATGGGACTCGTCGAACGATTAGCCAAGGGCAAGGGTCCCGCCCATCCACCCCGGAGCGATCGCACTTTGCATCCGGTGGTGGGCCAAATCGACACCAAGGGAACCCGGATCCGATGAGCCATCCAAACCGGACCGGGTCGCAGGCGATCCCAACCAGGGCCACGCAGGATTCACATTTCAGATGTCGACGTTTGACGCCCTTGCCGGTGCCCCTCCACCCCGAGTTTCCTCCCTCTTGTCAAGTCGGCAGCATGGCCGGTATCTCGCGCAGGCGCTGACATGCGCCCCGCGCGAATCCTGGAGGGATGGCATGGGGGGATGCGCCCGGCGTTGCCCGAGGCTGGCATAGGGCTGCCCCGTTGGGGTGCCGAGCCCTCTCCGGTTCCACTCCATTGCCGCTACCCCCCCCCACACGGCACGCTGTCAGGAGGCCAGAGGCTCATCGGCACGACTCGGGACCTTCCGGATTCCCTTGGAACCCTCCCAAATGAAGGCAGGGGGCTTGAAGGTGAAGCCACGATTCGTCCTGATGAGCGGGGCGGTGGGGCGCACGTTTCCCTTGCAACGCCTCGCGAACCCCTCAGCGTGCGGTCTGAACCTATGTCCATCCAATCTGGCGGTCGCCAGCTCGCCATTCATGGTCTGGCCCTGGTCCTTGCGGGACTCCTCGTCGGCTTCATTCCGCCCTCAACGCCCTATCCCCGACTGGCCTTGGGAGCGCACATCCAGTTCGTCACCCATGGAATGCTGTTCATGGTGCTGGCCATGGTGGTCCTTGTCGTTCCCCACAAGGCAGGGCCCCGCACGCTTGGAGTCATGGTCGCCTCCGCATGGCTGACGTGGTGCATGTCGCTGTCGGCGGTGGCGAACGCTTGGTGGGGCACCCACCAATTGCTCCCGATCGCTGCCAAGCAGGCGGGCGCGAGCGGCGGCGTCCCGTGGCAGGAAGTGGTGGTCAAGCTCGGCCACATGCCGGCGGCCTTGGGCCTGATTCTCTCCGTGACGCTCTTGCTGATCGGGGTGGCACGGCATCGCGGCGCAGGGACGGCAGGGAGGACGGAGTAACGCTGGGCGGTGGGAGGGTTCCCTCGTTGGACTGTGGTTGGGGCAGGTGTTCGGGCAGCGGGCGATGGCGGCCCGCCCCACGCTCCTCGCGGCCAAGGCTTCACGGGAGGCACCCATGAGCCTGGGGGCAGCGGCGGATGCGGGCATGGGTTCCGCCGAGACCTGCACGGATCGGGGTTCAACTGCGGATGATGCCGCCCCATGCATCACGGCTCAGGAATGGGAGCCCATGATGGCGGGTTGCCTGCCCTTGTCCGGGGTGCCTAGCCTTGGCCGCACGACGCGCACCATGAAATCCGCCTACGAACTCGCGATGGAACGTCTGCAACGGCAGGCTCCCGGCAAGGTCCTCACCCAGGCCCAGAAGGCCGAGTTGGCCGACCTCGAATCCCTGTACAAGAGCAAGGTCGCCCAGCTTGAGATCCAGATGGGCGACGACATCCAGGCCGCACAGGCCCAGGAAGACTTCGCCAAGGTGGACGAGCTGCGCGAGCGCCTCGCCCAGCAACGCGCACGGATCGAGGCCGAGAAGGAGGAGAAGCGCCGCCGCATCCGTGGCGAGTAGCGCCCTCGGCCGAATCGCGGCACCTTCCGCCATGAGCGCGAACTCTCGAACCGGTGGCCACACCGGCCGCAACATCCTCGGGGGACCCCTCGACGTCTGCGGCATGGTGCCCCGCACGGGCTTCTTCCGGAACGGTTGCTGCGACACCGGCCCCCACGACGTGGGCCGCCATGTCGTGTGCGCCATCGTCACGAGCGAGTTCCTGGAGTTCTCTCGGGCACAAGGCAACGACCTCGTCACGCCACGGCCCGAGTTCGACTTTCCGGGGCTGCAACCCGGCGACCGCTGGTGCCTGTGCGCCGGGCGCT
This sequence comes from Verrucomicrobiota bacterium, assembly GCA_046090125.1. GTDB lineage: Bacteria > Verrucomicrobiota > Verrucomicrobiia > Limisphaerales > UBA9464 > UBA6176. Next base: position 2,488 of record JBJSZF010000230.1, on the reverse strand, counting down.
GGCACGAGGCCATGCAGGCGGGCGTCGCCCCGCCCGTCGTCGCGCAAGCCACCCATGAGGCCGCGCTCCGCGTCGTGCCCTTGGACGACCTGTTGCGGCACGCCCACGCCGACGGGCAGGGCGGCTAGGCCCAGGGACGCCAGCGAGAACCCGGCGCCCCCATCCCATGAGCACGCACCACGGCCCGCCTACCCTCTTCCATGGCGAGGCCGTCTTCCTCTTCGCCTACGACATCGCCTACGAGCTGGACCGCGAGCCGGTCCCCACCCTCTTCGGGCTGCCCGTGTCCCAGTACAGCATGGACACGTCCCGGCGCAGCCCCCGCGACCTGCTCTTCTACAAGCCCCGCCTCGTCCGACTCCCGCCCCAGGAACGCCTCGGCCCGCACGGGCCCGTCCGCATCGAACGCGAGGTCAAGTTCCTCACCATTGGAGCCCTTTCCGTGCGCATCCGCGTGCCCTTCGCCGTGGAACGGCTGGAGGATCTCGTGGCGTACCATGACCTCGCCTTCAGCAACGGCACCGTCCATGACGAGGCCCGGCGCATCGCCGAGGATGCCCGGCGCGAGCTGGCGCCGCACGTGGTGCGACCGATTGACCGCATTCCAGACGAGGAGGCCTACACGGTGTTCTGCCTGCGCGGGCCGTTGCCGTCTGCCACGCCCGGCTCCACCACGTCGTTGCGTGCCGAGGCGTGGCTGGAATCCCACCGCCGGTCCGTGGCGGCCATCCTCACGCAAGAGCCCGACCCCGCCGCCCTGTCGCGCCAGGAGACGGTGGAGTCCACGTCCCGTCACCTGTCGTACTACGAGGACGACCTCGTCGTCATCGACTGGGACGCGGCGCTGCTGGTGGACGACCCGTCTGAATGGGAGGAATCCCTGTACGTGCTGGAGCTGGCCAACCTCCAGCTCGCGGAACTCGAGGCGTACGACCGCCTCCTCGACGCCACCCTCGATCGCACGTACCGGGACCTTGGGAATCCGATGCGCAGGCGGCGCCAGCTCCTGCGCGACCTGCGCGAGCTGCGCATCGACCTCGCCCGCTTCAATGACGAGCTGTCCAACATCTCCAAGTTCTTCGGCGACTGGCATGTCGCGCGTCTCTATGAGCTCGTCGCCGCCCGTTTCCACCTTGCGGACTGGCACCGTTCCGTGCGCGACAAGCTCCAGACCGTCGCCGAGCTTCATGAGATGCTGAAGCACGACCAATCGAACCGGTGGATGATGATCCTCGAGGTGACCATCGTGCTCCTCTTCGTCATCGACATCGTCATGCTGTTCAACGGGGGGAAAGGCTAGCCTGCATGAAGCTCCCGGACTTCCTCGACGTCGCCGCCCGGCCGCCTCGCCTCCGTTGCTTGGTCATCGGCGGTTATGCCCTGGCCCACCACGGACACATTCGTCCCACGGTGGACGTTGATTTCCTCGCGAGGCGCGTGGATCGCCCAGATTGGCACGCGCGACTTGCCGAAGCCCAGATGGTCCTCGCCTCCGGGACCTCGGCCTTCTCACAGTTCAATCCCGTCGGCGAGGGCGAGGGCCTCGACCTCATGTGGGTGGACGACCCCACGTTTGACGCGATGGAGAGGGCCGGCGGGGTGGCGGACTTCGACGGGCGTCCCGGGCGGGTGGTCGGTCTGGACCATCTCCTCGCGCTCAAGCTCCATGCGCTGCGACATGCATCGGCCGAGCGCGGAACCAAGGATGCGGCCGACATCGAGTGGCTCCTGCGTCGCCATGGGATCTCGCTCGATGACGGCCACTACAAGGACTGGTTCCTTCGATATGGCGGCGCCGCCCTCCATGAATCGTTCCAACGCATCCTTCGACGCCCCTGAAGCCACGGGGATGGGTCAGCCCTTGAACCTTCCGGTGGCCCCCGGTCCTCGCCGGCAACCCGAGACCCTGTCGATGGCCCGGTACATCCAGCGCAACGCCGACCTGCGCCGATGGTTTGCCCATGCGCTGCCGACACGGGCCCAACGCCTCGCGGCCCAGTGCGATGTTCCCTTTGTCCTGGACCCGAGCCTGGAGCGACCGACGGCGGGAACGCCCTGGGGCTCAAGCCCGCCGCTGGACGATTCCTCCCACGAACGCGCCCGGCCTACGGCCCCGCCCGGCCCACTTGGCGGATGATCTCGAAGGCGACGTCGAGGGCGGCCTTGGCCTGCTCGCCGGAGACGCGGGGATTGCGGCGCTCGCGGACGCACTCCACGAAGTGCCGGAGCTCGCAGGCCAAGGGCTCCTCCTTCGAGATGGGCACGGGTTCCCGGACGATCTTGCGCCCGGCATGCTCGCTGATGATCGCGCTGTCGCCGCCGCGCAGCAGCTTTTGCAGCAGCGAGCTTTCCTCGGCTCCCTCGTCCGCCAGTCGGTACACAAAGCCCTCCTGCGCCCGGTAGTCCAATGACACATAGCTGGGCGCGGGGCCACCGCTGAAGACCCGCACCTTGCGGACCCGCTCCGGCCAGATCCGGCTCGCCGTCA
>JBJSZF010000229.1:0-2331 GCA_046090125.1 Verrucomicrobiota bacterium | reverse complement strand
GACGACTCCCTTACAGAACCAACAGTACTTCCTACCCGAATTCCTAATCTCCTCATTAACGGAGCATCCGGTATCGCCGTTGGGATGGCCACCAACATGGCCCCGCACAACCTCGGCGAGGTCATCGACGCCGTCTGCGCCCAGATCGACAACCCGTCGATCTCCATCCCGCAGCTCATGAAGCACGTCAAGGGGCCGGACTTCCCCACGGGCTGCATGGTGTGCGGCACCGAGGGCATCAAGTCCTACTTCGCCACCGGCCGCGGTTCCGTGAAGATCCGCGGCAAGGTCGGCGTCGAGCAGCTCAAGGGAAACCGCGAGCAGCTCGTCATCTCCGAGATCCCCTACAACGTCAACCGCGCCACCCTCGTCGAGCGCATCGCCGACCTCGTCAACGAGAAGGCCCCCGGCTTCACCGACATCTCCGCCATCCGCGACGAGTCCGACGAGAACACCCGGGTCGTCATCGAGCTCTAGCGCGACGCCATCCCCAAGGTGGTGATCAACAACCTCTACAACCAGACACAGCTCGAGACGTCGTTCTCCGTCAACGCCCTCGCCATCGACCGTGGCCGCCCCAAGACCCTCAACCTCAAGGACCTCATCAACTGCTACGTCGAGCATCGCCGCGAGGTGGTCCTGCGTCGCACCCGCTTCCAGCTCCGCAAGGCCGAGGAGCGCGCCGAGGTCCTCGAGGGCTACATCTGCGCCCTGCGCAACCTCGACGAGTTCATCAAGATCATCCGCTCCTCCAAGAACCGCGAGGAGGCCAAGACCAAGCTCCTTGCCTTCGCATGGACACGGTCGCAGGTGGAGAAGTGGGGCATCCTGCTCCGTTCCGAGGGCCGCCTCGTCAACGGCCGCTACTCGCTGACCGAGCGCCAGGTCGATGCCATCCTCGAGCTGCGCCTCTACCAGCTCACCGGCCTCGAAATCGACAAGGTCGAGGGCGAGTACAAGGAGCTTCTCGAACGGATCAAGGACCTCCTCGACATCCTCGCCCGCGAGGCGCGCGTCCTCTCCATCATCAAGGCCGAGCTCCGCCAGGTGAAGGAGAAGCACGCCACCCCGCGCCTCACCGACATCGTCCCCGACGAGGGCGAGATCTCCATCGAGGACCTCATCGCCAACGAGGGCGTCATCGTCACCCTCACCCACAACGGCCTCATCAAGCGCACCAACGTCGCCGCCTACCGCTCCCAGAAGCGCGGCGGCAAGGGCGTCATCGGCATGTCCACCCGCGAGGCCGACCGGCCCGAGGACGAGGACTTCATCGAGCGCCTCTTCACGGCCTCCACGCACGACTACCTGATGTTCTTCACGAACCTCGGCCGCGTGTACGTGGAGCGCGTCCATGAGATTCCGGACATGGGCCGCGCCGCCACGGGACGCTCCATCGCCAACCTCCTGGAGCTACGAAACGAGGAACGCATCCAGGCCCTCGTCCGCGTCACCGCCAAGTACGGGGCCAACCGCGAGGACCAGACGTGGCAACAGTCCCATGAGCTGTTCTTCGTCACCCGCCAGGGCACGGTGAAGCGCACCTCCCTCTCCGACTTCCAGAACGTCCGCAAGGGCGGCATCATCGCCATCAACATCGAGCCCGGCGACGGCCTCGTGGACGTCAAGCTCACCACGGGCAACAACGAGGTCGTCCTCATCACGAGCGACGGCATGAGCATCCGCTTCCACGAGGAACAGGTCCGCTCCATGGGCCGCAGCGCCGGGGGCGTCCGCGGCATCGACCTCGAGGCCAAGGACGCCGTCGTCGCCCTCGCCATCGTGGATCCCAAGGCCACGCTCCTCGTGGCCGGCGAGAACGGCATCGGCAAGCGCACCGGGTTCGACGAGTACCGCCTCCAATCCCGCGGCGGGAAGGGCATCATCACCATGAAGACCGGCGACAAGACCGGTCGGGTGGTGGGTGCGTTGACGGTGTCCGACACCGACGAGCTGATGCTCATCACGGTGGGCGGCCAGATGGTGCGCATCCCCGTCCAGGGCGTTCGCGAGGCCAGCCGCAACACGATGGGCGTTAAGCTCATCGACCTGGCCTCCAGCGACCGCCTCCAGGCCATCGCACCGGTCATCTCCGAGCACCAGGAGGACGAGGCCAGTGGCCAGCCCAGCCTGCCCATCGCCTGATCCTGGGGCCTCGGGTCCATCGGCTTAAACCTAGAAACGGCAGTGGGTCCGTCTGTAGGCCGCGTGCCCTCACGCGGCGGCGGCGATGCCTCGTGCCCGGTGCGCCGGGTCAGGGGACCCGGCCTACGTGCGTGTGTGATACTGATGAGACTAACCGATGAAAGATCGAGTACGACGCTGACATGG
>JBJSZF010000228.1:0-2115 GCA_046090125.1 Verrucomicrobiota bacterium | reverse complement strand
GGCCACCGGGAGGCGAAGGCGGTGTCGCACGGCGACGAGGGCGGAACGCGTGCAGACGATGGCGACGGGACGCGACTCCTCGACGGTGTTCCAGGGTTGCTCGTCAATCCGGGGCGTGGGCCAGGCGTGGGGCATGGGGTGGTTGGAATGTTGGATTCCGGCTGGGAAATCGGTCTAGGCGGCGGGCGGGCTGGGCGGCGCCGGAGGCAGCCCGGCGGCTCCGCTTCGGATGCGGGGGTGCACGTACCCGAGGTAAAGCACCCCACCCAATGCCAACGCCACGCCCGTCGCGCGGGCGGGCAAGCGGCCGTCGCCGGTGTCGGGCACCGTCAGCGCCGCCACCACGACCCAAGTCCACGCGAGCGCCCCCAGTCGGACGGGCAGCTGGGCCGACCCAAGGGTAAACCCGCCCGGGTCGGGCGGGCTGGGCGGCCCCTTCGACGTGAGCAGCGCCGCCGCGAGGATGCCCGCATACCCAAGGTACCCGGCCGTCGCGGACACGGACGTGATCAGGGCGAGGTTGTCGAGGAGCAGGACAACGGCCGACGAGAGGACGCCCACCGTCAGCAGCGTGAACAATGGGGTCCGGCTGCGCGGATGGACCCAGCCGAGGAACCCGGAACCTGGCACCATGCGGTCACGGGCCAAGGCGAAGATGAGGCGGCTGGTGGCGGCCATGCTGGCGACGGCGCAGGCCAGGATGGAAACCAGCACCACGCCCAGCACCAGGCGAAGTCCCCGTTCGCCCAGGCGCGCCTTCAACACCTCCAGCAGAGGTTGGTCGGACGCCTGCACCGCCGTGACGTCGTCGATGGCCAGCATGAATCCCACCAGCAACAGGAACCCGCCCAGGCCCGACGCCATCAACGAGCCGAGCATCGCCCCGGGGATGACTCGCCGTGGCCGGTGCGTTTCCTCCGCGAGGTCGGCGGCGGCCTCGAAGCCGGTCAGGCACCATGCTCCCATGAGCAAGGACAACGCCCACGATCCCAGGCCGGCCGGCTGACCGCCGGGATGGTGGGTCGTGTTGGCAAGGATGGCGACGCCATGGGTGGAGCCCGGGCCGAACACGGCGAGGAACAACACCAGCAGCACGGCCACGCCCAAGAGCTCGGCGACGACCCCGATGTCATTCGCCCATGCGGCCAGCCGGATGCCGCCCAGGTGGATCAAGGTGACGGCGACGATCACGAGGACCGTGAGGGTGCCGTTGCCCACGGGCACGTCCCACAGCATCCGCAGCACGTCCGCGAACGTCGCGCAGACGCCGGGGAAGCCCGTCAGAAACTGCAACAGCAACAGCCAGCCCACCGCGAAGCCCGCGTGCGGGTTGAGCAGCCGCGACGTCCACTGGTAGCCGTAGCCGGAGACTGGGTAGCGGGTGACGAGCTCCGAAAGGACCAACGCCACCAGGGCTTGCCCTGCCACCACCAAAAGCCAGGACCATGCCACGGCCGGGCCCACGCTCCGAAGGCCGGGTCCGAAGTTGGCGAAGATGCCGGTCGTCACCGAGACGAGGGAGAAGGCGAGCGCGAAGCTGGAGAAGCCGCCCATGGTGCGGCGCAGCACCTGTTGGTAGCCGAGGCGGCGCAGGTCGGCCGCGTCGGAGTCCAGCCCCGGCGGGACGGCCGGGGCGGCGCGCGGTTCTCGCGACTCGGGCTGCATGCGCCTTCCTTCCTTGCGACGGCGCGTTTTGTCGAGGCGGGAGTTGCTGCGCGGGGGCTCCGTGGCCAACTGCGCGCTGGAACGTGGGGCGGGGACCGGTAGCCTCGCCATCATGCCAAGGCCGGTTGCCTTTCTTGCGTGGCTCGTCGTTGCCGTCGCCGGCGCGTGGGCGTTTTCCATGATAGCCCGGCAACGGGGCGAGGCCGTGAGCAGCGGCTACCTCGTGCTCGCGGCGTTGTGCACCTATGCGATCGGTTATCGCTTCTACTCGAAGTGGATCGCGGCCAAGGCGCTCATGCTGGACGACCGGCGCGCGACGCCCTGCGAGGTGCACGAGGACGGGCAAGACTTTGTGAAGACGAGCCCGTGGATCGTCTTCGGGCATCACTTCGCGGCGATCTCGGGCCCGGGCCCGTTGGTGGGCCCGGTGTTGGCGGCGCAGTTCGGGTA
>JBJSZF010000227.1:0-3293 GCA_046090125.1 Verrucomicrobiota bacterium | reverse complement strand
CCGCGGTTGGAGATCATCTTCAGCTTGAAGGCCGTCCCCTTCACCGCCGCCTCCACCTTGGGCCCGAGCGCCGCCGGAGCCAACGCCGCCTCCACGAACACGTCGATCCCCACCACCTCGCGGAGCGTGGGCCGCACCAGGTCGATGGCGGCGGGCGTCGGCGGCAGGCGAAGCTCGCTGCGGCTTCGCGCCGGGGCCTTCGCCGGGGCGCGGCCGAGGTTGCCCAGCACCGCATCCGTGAACGCGCGTGTCCCGCAGGCCAGCTTGTCCCCCACGACGTCGCGGGTCAGGTGACGCCCGTCCTCGTAGGTGACCAACACCGCGTTCTCCAGCGCGTCCGCTTCCGCGTGCGCATGGACGTGGCGCAGGAGCATCACGGCCGAGAGGATGAGCGCCGTCGGGTTGATGACGTCCTTGCCGGCATACTTCGGGGCCGACCCATGCACGGCCTCGAAGATGGCCACGTCGGACCCCAGGTTCGCCGAGGGCGCGAAGCCCAGCCCACCCACGAGCGCCGAGGTGAGGTCGGACAGGATGTCCCCGTTCATGTTGGTGGTGACCAGCACGGAGAACTGCTCCGGCCGTCGCACCAACTGGTGGGCGCAGTTGTCCACGATGATGTGCTGGGCGTCGATGTCCGGATACTCGGGCGCGATGTCCTCGAAGGTGCGCTTCAGGAGGCCCTCGGTGAGCTTCATGGTGTTGGCCTTGGTGGCGCAATGCACCGTGCGGCGGCCCTCCGCGCGCGCGAACTCAAACGCCAGGCGCACGACCTTCTCGCAGCCCTTGCGCGAGATCAGCTTGAGGCACTGCGCCACGCCCGGCGTCTGCATGTGCTCGATGCCCGCGTACAAGTCCTCCACGTTCTCCCGGACCACCACGAGGTCGATGCCCCGCCCCGCATACGGCGTAAGCACCCCCGCAAACTCCCGCACGGGCCGGATGTTTCCGTAGGTCTCGAACAGCTTCCGCAACGTGACGTTCGCGCTCTTTTCCCCAAACCCGACGGGCGTCTCCAGGGGACCCTTCAGGACGAGCCGCGTGCGGCTGATCGAGTCGATCGTCTCCTGGGGAACGCCGGACGCGATGCCCTTCCTGAAGACGGACGCCCCGGCGTGCGCCTCCTCCCAGGCAATGCGGACGCCGGTGGCATCGACCAGGCGACGCGCGGCGTGCACGACCTCGGGGCCGACGCCGTCGCCGGGGATCAGGGTGACGGGGATGGGTGAGTTGGGGGATGTGCTCATTCGTATTCTCGTTGGTTTGTTGAAAGGATGGGGCCATCAGGCGGCCAGGGCCTCGCCCCCGGCGGCCGGTTCGGAGGCCCCGGCGCGCGACCCAAGCCACAGCGCCGCCCAGGTGCCCGCCAGCCAGTGCCGCGCCCCGTCCTGCGACCCATGCGCGGGAGCCGCCATGCGGGTCGTGACGCCACGGACCCGGAAGCAGCCGGTCTCCACGTCTTCCATCCACGCCCCCTCGAAGGCGGCCTCATCGAGGAGGGCCCCGGCAGCCCGGGTGGGATGGCTCAAGGAAACCCACGCCACGGGACCCACGCCGCACTCGTCCACGTCCCTCCATGCCTCGGGAAGGTCGAGGAACCCAACCCGAACGCCGCAGGGGGCTGCTGCCTCGCATCGGGCATCGGCCGGAAATGCCGGAACGCCGGCCCAGTGGTTCTTGTCACGCATCCTCCATCCCTACAGGCGTTCTGCCGTCCAAAAATGTTGTTGTTCAGAATGAACCGTGCGGAAAATCCGAATCATGGCGCACGGGAATGAGCAACGGCCGTCCGAGGAATGGCTCAACTACCACCACGTCCTCCGCTTCCGCGCCATTGCACGCGCCGGGGGCATGACGCGGGCCGCCCGGGCCTTGCGCATCTCGGCGTCCGCACTGAGCGAGCAGGTGCGGGAACTGGAGGGGTGGCTGGGGACACCCCTGTTTGACCGTCGCGGACGCGGCCTCGTGCTCACCGATGCCGGCCGCCTCGCCCTCGAGCACGCCGAGGCCATCCACCAGTCCGGCGCGGAGTTGCTGGACCGGTTCCGCCGCCCCGGCGCCGACGTCCGGCGGTTGCTGCGCATCGGGGCTGTCGGCACCCTGTCCAAGAACCTGCAATTCGACTTCATCGAGCCCCTCCTCGCGCGCGAGGACTGCCTGACCTGCGTCGAGGCCGGCGGGTTCACGGACCTCCTGGAGCGCCTCCGTGCCCACTCCCTCGACGTCGTACTGTCCCACGAGCCCGCCCCCTCCGGCGGGGCACCCGAGGTCTTCAACCATGTCCTCGGAGACGTCCACGCCTACCTCGTGGGCCGCATGCGGCGACTCGACGTGTCCGCCGGCTTTCCATCCTTCCTCAAGGACGTCCCGCTGTTCCTCCCGTCGCGCCGGACGCCCCTGCGCGACGACTTCGACCTGCTGCTGGCGGAGGCCGGGATCGTCCCCAACGTGCGCGCCGAGGTGGATGACATGGCGTTGCTGCGCCTGCTGGCATTGTCCGGCAAGGGGCTCGCCCTCGCCTCCGCCGTGGTCGTGAAGCGCGAGATCAAGGCCGCCGAGCTTCGCCAAGTCCTGCCCCTCCCCGGACTCTCCGTGCGGTTCCACGCCATTACCGTCCGGCGGCGGCTCGCCAACCCTTGGCTGGGCGAGGTCATCGCCGGCTTCCGCGAGCGGCTCCAGCGCCTCGACGACGCCGTGGAGGGCGTCCATCGGCTGATATCCAAGCCCAATGGCACCTGACCGCCCCATCCCACCTCCCTTCCCACGCCCACACCTTCGGCCGCAGACATCGACCCTCCCCCCGAGTTCCCGTCCATCGATGGCATCGCCCCCCGGGACGCCACACGACGCTTCGCCGGTAACCTCCCATGCCTTCCTGCATGCCTTGAGCCGGTTCCACGCCAACCTCGACGGGTGCCTCGTCGCCTTGCGCCACGACGTCCAGCTCGGCCAGCGCGACGCCGTCCGCAGCCGATTGCACGGGCTGGCCGGCGCCCGCGTCCATGGTCGGGGCCATGGAGGTCGCCACCCGGGCCGCCGACGCCGAGCAACGCATCGCCCATGATCCCGACCTGCCCATGCCCCCATGGGAAGCCTTTGGCCCGCTCCAAGCCTCCGTCGCCCAACTCCTCCGGGCCGCCCCGTCCCACCTGGCCCAACCCGACGGCAACGCTCCCCCTTCCCCGGATGCTCCAAGGCCTCCCGTGACCCAGCCCACCGCCTGACCGGCCCCCGGCAGACAGCCCTTTCCAACGTTTCGGCTGACCAATTACCCCGAGTTTACAGGAACGAGG
>JBJSZF010000226.1:0-17224 GCA_046090125.1 Verrucomicrobiota bacterium | reverse complement strand
TGCCGAGATCCGGCGGCTCATCCAGTCCATGGGCCGCTGACGCGGCCAGCACGCCGTGGCGCGTGCGCCGCGTCAGATGCCCCAACCGCGGCGATACTCCCGGGACCAGAGCCTCCGTTGCGCCCGTGTTGCCCCGCGCAGGTTGCCCGTGGCCGGGTCCACGTCCACGGCCCCGGACGTGCGCCAGGCGATGTTGCCGAGGTGGCACAGGTGCACGCTGCGCGCCCCGTCCGACGCCGGCGCATTCAACGCCACGCCGTCCCGGATGGCGTCCACGAAGTTGCCGAAGTGGGCCTTGTCGTTGTAGCCGCCCTTCACGGACCGCACCTCCTTGCCCGACGCGTCCAGCACGCGGTACGAGCCCGACGCCTCCAGGGCGAGGAGGCCGCCATCGCCATAGAACGTGACGAAGCCGGGGGCGTCGCCCTTGCGCGGATGGCAACTGGAATGGTCCCAGAGGATCGCGGCCGTCCCGAAGTCGAAGTGCGCGGTCAACGTGTCTGGCGTCTCCTGGTCGTCGTCGAAGTGGAGGCGGCCGCCGTTGGCCGTCACCCGCCTGGGGAACTGCACGCCGAGGCCCCATCGGGCGATGTCCAGGGCATGGGGGCCGTTGTTGGCGAGCTCGCCGCCGCCCCAGTGCCAGCGCCAGTGCCACTGGTAATGCACGACGTTGTCGAGGTAGGGCCGCGACGGCGCGGGCCCTTGCCAGAGGTCGTAGTCGAGCCACGACGGCACGGGCGCGGGCTTGCCGCGGCCGATGCTGGCGCGGGCGTTGTCATAGCGGCACCGGGCGACGCGCACGGGCCCGATGATGCCGGACCCCAGCTCCTCGATGGCCTGGCGCGTGGAGGGCGAGCTGCGTCGTTGGGTTCCGAGCTGCACCAGTCGGCCGGTCTCGGCCGCGATCGCCGCCAGCCGCATCCCCTCGTGCGCGTTGTGGCTGCCGGGCTTCTCCAAGTAAACGTGCTTCCCGGCGCGGCACGCCATCACGGCGGCCACGGCGTGCCAGAAGTTCGGGGCAGCAATGCTGACCGCGTCGATCTCGCGGTCGTCGAGCATGCGCCGCAGGTCGGCCACCGAGCCCGGGCGGCGGCCGGTCTTGCCAAACACCCGTTGCACGGCGGCGTCGCGGCGTCGCTCGTCCACGTCGCACACGCAGGCCACCTCCGCGCCGGGCACCTCCATAAGGGCCGTCACGTGGTCCATCCCCCGTCCCAGGCCCATCACGCCGACCCGAACCTTTCGCGACGCGGGATGCACGGTGGCCAGAGCGGGTGCGACGCCTGCGGCCAAGGCGGAGGAAAGCAGGCCGGCGGCGAAGCGGCGGCGCGACATCTGAGGCTTCCGAGGACCCATGGCGGCGAAGTGCATGGACGCATCCAACACCAACAAGGGGCACATCCGCCAGCCATCAGGTCGTTGGCTGGGGCCTTCGTGAAAAAAGCAGAGCTGGGCGCCAACGGGGGGCGGGGATGTCGCCACGCGAACCCAAGACGTCGCAACCCCTCCGTGGAACCGTGTCGCGCCCGGCCGCGCCATGACAGACAGATGGGCCTGAGCCGCGGACGTGGAAGGACGCTGGGGCGGGCTGGAAGGCCGAAGGCTGGGCGATGGACGGGCCGCCAGGGCCTGCCGTGGACGACGCTGCAAGGTCGGGCCGTGATTGGGCAAGGAAGTGCCAGCACCGGCGCATGGCGTGAAGTGAGGATGTTGCCCGCACGAAACGGGCATGGAGGCCACGGCGAACAGCACGATGGGATGGATGGGGGCGACGCTTGCGGGCGCGACCTGCTTCCATTGCGGGACGCCTTGTGGCGGCGGCTCGACCCAACGGGACGACAAGGCCTTTTGTTGCCATGGATGCCAGGCCGTGTTCGAGCTGCTCAGGGAGGCGGGGCTGTCGAGGTACTACGAGCTGGGCGACGGCGTCCGTGCGCGGGCCATCGAGGAGTTGGACGACGCAACGTACGCGTACCTGGATGCGCCGGCCGTGCGGGCACGGTTGATCGACTTTGATGACGGCAAGAGCGCCCGAGCCGCATTTCACCTGCCGGCCATCCATTGCGTCGCGTGCGTGTGGCTGCTGGAAAACCTGTTCCAGCTCAAGGCCGGCATCGGCTCATGCACGGTCCACTTCCCGAGGAAGCAAGTGGTCGTCCAATTCGACCCGGGCCGTGTCCGGTTGTCCGAGGTGGCCGCGTTGATGGCGTCGGTGGGCTACCCGCCGGAGCTGCGGTTGTCGGACATGGATCGCCGCCAGGAAGACCCGGTGATGCGGCGGCTATGGTTGCAGACGGGGGTGGCGGGTTTTGCGTTTGGGAACACGATGTTGTTCAGCATCGCGTTGTACCTCGGGCTGGATGCGTTCAGCGGGCCGGGGTTTGGGCGGATGTTCGGGTGGCTGAGCCTGGCGATGTCCGTGCCGGTGGTCGCCTTCAGTGCGCGCGACTATTGGGTGGCGTCGTGGCATGCCCTGCGGCAACGAGCGGTCACCCTCGACGTGCCGATCGCGGCGGGCATCGTGGCCATCGGGTGCCAGAGCACGTGGGAGGTCGTTTCGGGCCGCGGGCATGGCTATTTCGACAGCCTCGCGGGGCTGTTGTTCTTCCTGAACATCGGGCGGGTGTTCCAGCGAAAGACGTTCGACCGCCTGTCCTTTGATCGTGATTACCGGTCGTTCTTCCCGTTGTCCGTGCTTCGCCTCAGCGACGGGGCCGAGCAACGGGTGGCGTTGGCGGAGGTATCCGTGGGCGACCGACTGGTGATCCGCCACGGGGAGTTGGTCCCCGCCGACTCTCGCCTCGTCGAGGGGCCTGCTTGGATCGACTACAGCTTTGTGACGGGCGAGGCGGACCCGGTGTCACGGTCGCCCGGCGAGTTGCTCCATGCGGGCGGTCGTCAACGGGGCGGCCGCATCGAGGTGGAGATCACCAAGCCGGTCAGCCAAGGGTACCTGACAGACCTGTGGAACCAGGACGTGTTCCGGAAGCCGAAGGACGACACGTTTGGGACCTGGACGAACCGATATGGGCGGCGGTTCACGTGGATTGTGTTGGGGATTGCCGTCGGAGCGGGCCTTGCATGGGCACCGTTCGACGCGGCGCGCGGGCTGAAGGCGTTCGTGTCGGTGTTGATTGTCGCCTGCCCATGCGCCTTGGCCTTGGCGGCTCCCTTTGCGCTGGGGTCGGCCGTCCGCGTCCTGGCGCGCAGCGGCGTCTTTCTGCGGAACCCCGAGGTCATCGAGGCATTGGCGCGGGTGGACACGGTCGTCTTTGACAAGACGGGCACGCTGACGGCCGCCGGGGCCGGGGAGTTGGCGTGGCACGGGACGCCCTTGGAGGCGGGGGAGATCGGGGCGATCCGGGCGGTGGCGTCGCATTCGACGCATCCATTGGCTCGTAGGGTGGCGACCGGGCTGGGCGTCGTCGCGGCAATGACCGTCTCGGACTTCGAGGAGGTGGAAGGGTGCGGGGTGCGCGGGTGGGTGGACGGGGAGGCATGGCGGTTGGGTTCGGCGGCATGGCTGGCGCGCGACGGCGTGGATGTGCCGCCGTCGTCGAGGCCGGGCAGCCGCGTGGTGGTGGCGCGGGGCGGGGTGTACCGCGGCGAGTTCACGGCGGGGGGCGGTTTGCGCGAGGCGATGCCCGAATTGTTGGCACGGCTGCGGGGGATGGGGATGCGGCTGGGCTTGCTGAGCGGCGACAACCAGCGGGAGCGGGCGTTGATGGCCCCCTTGTTTTCGGAGGGTGACGACCTGCGGTTCGGCCAGGCGGCACTGGACAAGCTGGGGGCGGTGCGCGCGTTGCAGGCCGGGGGGCGCGTGGTGTTGATGGCGGGGGATGGCCTGAACGACGCCGGGGCGTTGCGGCCGGCGGACGTGGGCGTGGCGGTGGTGGAGGACGTCGCGTCGTTCTCGCCGGCCAGCGACGTGATCTTGCCGGGAACGGAGCTGGGGCGGCTGGCTTCGGTGCTGGCGTATGCCCGACGGGTGGCCGGGGTGGTACGGTGGAGCTTCGGGGTCTCGACGGCGTACAACCTGGTGGGGTTGGCGATTGCGGCGGGCGGGTGGTTGTCGCCGGTGGTGTGCGCGGTGCTGATGCCGCTGAGCTCGGCGACGGTGGTGTTGGTGGCGTGCGGGTTGGCGGAGCGTGCCGGACGCAAGGAGGGGCTGGGCGGGGCGCCGGGGGCACCCATTCCGGTGCAGCGCCGGGCAAGGGAGGGTATGCGTCCATGAGCGTCATCCTGCTCTTGATACCGCTGAGCCTCGTGATGGCGGGGTTGTTCCTTGGGGCCTTCGTGTGGGCGGTGCGCCGGGGCCAGTACGAGGACACGTGCACGCCCTCGATGCGCATCCTCGTGGAGGAAGACGCGGCGTCGGGCGGGACGATTTCACGAATGAACCAGGGAAGAGCCGATGAGAATTGAGACGTTCCGATACGACAACCGAGTGGTCCGGGCATTTGCGATCGCCACGGTGATCTGGGCGGTGGTGGGGATGAGCGCCGGGCTGCTGGCGGCGGTGCAGTTGTTCCTGCCCAGCGCGAACCTGTCGCTGCCCTACACCACGTTTGGCCGTCTCCGGCCGCTGCACACGAACGCGGTGATCTTCGCGTTCGTGGGCAACGCCATGTTCATGGGCATCTACTACTCGCTGCAGCGGCTGTGCAAGGCGCGGATGTTCAGCGACGCGCTGAGCTGGATCAACTTCTGGGGCTGGAACGGGATCATCGTGGCGGCGGCGGTGACGCTCCCGCTGGGCCTGACCACGAGCAAGGAGTACGCCGAGCTGGAGTGGCCGATCGACGTGGCGATCACGCTCGTGTGGGTAGCCTTCTCGGTGAACCTGTTTGGGACCATTGCCCGTCGGCGCGAGAAGCACATGTACGTGGCGATCTGGTTCTATATTGCGACGGCGGTTACGGTGGCGGTGCTGCACATCGTGAACTCGCTGGCGGTGCCTGCGGGATGGTTCAAGAGCTACTCGTTGTACGCGGGGGTGCAGGATGCCCTGGTGCAATGGTGGTACGGGCACAACGCGGTGGCGTTCTTCCTGACCACGCCGTTCCTGGGGTTGATGTACTACTTCTTGCCCAAGGCGGCGGAGCGGCCGGTGTTCTCGTACCGGCTGTCGATCATCCATTTTTGGGCGTTGATCTTCCTCTACATCTGGGCGGGGCCGCACCACCTGTTGTACAGCGCGTTGCCGGACTGGGCGCAGTCGCTGGGGATGGTGTTCTCGGTGATGCTGGTGGCCCCGTCGTGGGGCGGGATGCTGAACGGCCTGCTCACGCTGCGCGGGGCGTGGGACAGGCTTCGCGAGGAGCCGATGCTCAAGTTCATGGTGGTGGCGCTGACGGCGTACGGCATGTCCACGCTGGAAGGCCCGATGCTCTCCATCAAGAGCGTCAACTCATTGTCGCACTACACGGACTGGACGATCGCGCACGTGCACACGGGGGCGCTGGGATGGAACGGGTTCATGGCGTTCTCGATGCTCTACTGGCTGATCCCGCGGCTCTACACCACGAGCCTCTACTCGCTGCGCCTGGCCAACTGGCACTTCTGGGTGGGCGTGCTCGGCATGATGTTCTACGCGGTGCCCATGTACTGGTCGGGCATCACCCAGGGCCTGATGTGGAAGCAGTTCACGGCGGATGGCTTCCTCCAATACCCCAACTTCCTGGAGACCGTCCTGCAGCTCGTGCCGATGTACCAACTCCGCGCGATCGGCGGTTCCCTCTACATTACGGGCGTCCTGATCGGGGCGTACAACCTCTACCAGACCGCCAAGGCCGGAAAGTTCGTGCCCGACGTCGAGGCCCAGGCCCCCGCGCTCACACCGGACGTCGCCGCCGCGCACCCGGTCGGCACCGGCCACCGATGGCTCGAGTCCCGGGGCTTCCTGTTCACCGTCCTGTCCGCCGTCGCCATCCTCGTGGGCGGGGCCGTGGAAATCGTCCCCATGTACCTCATCAAGTCCAACGTCCCCACGATCTCGGCGGTCCAGCCCTACACGCCGCTCGAGGTGGCTGGGCGCGACCTCTACATCCGCGAGGGCTGCGTGGGCTGCCACTCGCAGATGATCCGGCCGTTCCGGTCCGAGACCGAGCGCTATGGCGAGTACTCGAAGGCGGGCGAGTTCGTGTTCGACCACCCGTTCCTGTGGGGGTCGAAGCGGACGGGGCCGGACCTGCACCGCGTGGGCGGCAAGTACTCGGACGCGTGGCACTACAACCACATGGAGGACCCGCGCACGATGTCGCCCGGCTCAATCATGCCGCCGTACCCGTGGCTGTACGCGAGCAAGCTCGACCTTGCCTCGCTCCCTGCACGGATTGGGGCGTTGCGGAAGGTGGGCGTCCCCTACCCGGAGGGCGCGGAAGCGACGGCGCAAGAGGATGCCCGGGCCCAGGCCGCGAAGGTGGCGGGCAACCTCAAGTCCAACGGCATCAAGAACCCGGAGGCTGACATGGAGATCATCGCGTTGATCGCGTACCTCCAGAGATTGGGGACCGACATCAAGCCGGGGGCTTCCTCCGGCCAGGTGGCCCACGTTCGACCCTGAACCCCTCGCTGTTCCACCATGATCAAGGACTCCCTGATGGAGATCGGCGGCGTCGGCCTGTACGGCGTCGTGTCGGTGCTCCTGTTCTTCACCGTGTTCACGCTCGCGTTGGCGTGGGCGCTGCGTTTGCGCCGCGCGTTCCTGGACGCCATGGGCGCGTTGCCACTCGCCGACGGTTCTCGAGACGCGAGGAAGGAGGGCTCCCATGAATGACACCAAGCCATCGAAGGATGAGAAGGACCTGCTGCTGCACGGCCACGAGGCCGACGGCATCCAGGAGCTGGACAACGACCTGCCGCGCTGGTGGGTGTGGATGTTCGTGCTGTGCGTCGTCCACGCGACGGGCTACCTGCTGTACTACCACGTGTTTGGCATGGGTCGCCTACAGGCCGCCGAGTACGCGGCCGAGATGGAGGTGGGCAACAAGGTGAAGCTCGAGGCCCAGCAGAAGTTCGAGGCCAGCCTCGTGAGCCTGACGCCTTCCACCGACAAGGACGTGCTGGCAAAGGGGCACCAGACCTACGACACGTACTGCTCGCCATGCCACCGCTTGGATGGCGGGGGGCAGGTGGGCCCGAACCTGTGCGACGACTACTGGATCCATGGACGCCGTTTCGAGGACAACCTGCGCACGATCATCCATGGCGTCCCCGTGAAGGGGATGCTCGCATGGAAGGAGATGCTCAAGCCGTCCGAGATCTACGCCGTGGCCTCCTACATCCAGGGCTTTCGTGGTACGAAGCCGCCCAACCCGAAGCCCCCGGAGAACGAGCAGCAACCGGAGAAGCCCAACGAGTTCGAGTGAGCCGCCGCGACCCCGCCTCGCCATGAACCTGGAGGAGGACAATCCCGACCGAGCGCGGGGCCACGGCCCCGGGCCGGCGCGCACGCCGCCCGCAACACCTGACCCCTTGGGCGAGCCCGCGGCCGCGCCGGCCCGGGACGTGGACTGGCGGGACTTCCGCGAGCACTTGGCCACGGCGGCAAAGGACGGCAGCCGTCGCTGGCTGTACCCGAAGAGGCCCTCCGGGCGGTTCTACCGGCATCGGACGCGGTTCTCGTGGCTGCTCCTGGCGGTCATGGTGGTGGGACCCTTCGTGCGCATCCGGGGCAACCCGCTGCTGATGCTAAACTTCGTGGAGCGGAAGTTCTCCATCCTCGGCTTCATCTTCTGGCCAGAGGACACGGTGATCTTTGCCGTGGCGATGCTCGCCTTCCTGACGTCGATCATCCTCTTCACGACGGCGTTCGGGCGCTTGTGGTGCGGATGGGCCTGTCCCCAGACGATCATGATGGAGATGGTGTTCCGTAAGGTGGAATGGTTGATCGAGGGCGACGGGCCGGTTGCCAGGGCGTTGGATGCGGCTCCGTGGACCTGGGCCAAGGCGGCCCGCAAGGCGCTCAAGCACGCGCTGTTCCTGGGCCTGTCCTTCGGCGTGGGCAACCTGCTCCTGGGCTACATCATCGGCAGCGACGCCCTTCGGGCGATCATCCGCGACGACCCGTCGCGACATGTCGCCGGGCTGACGTTCATGGTCCTGTTCACGCTGCTCTTTTACGCGATCTTCGCGCGCTTCCGGGAGCAGGCCTGCACGTTTATCTGCCCCTATGGCCGCTTCCAGTCCGCGCTGCTCGACGAGAACACGATGGTGGTGGCGTACGACCACGTCCGGGGCGAGGGCCGCGGGCCGTGGCGCAGGGGCGACGACACGGCGTCGCGCAAGGCGTCGGGGCTGGGCGACTGCGTCAACTGCCGCCAGTGCGTGGCCGTGTGCCCGACGGGGATCGACATCCGGGACGGCATCCAGATGGAGTGCGTGAACTGCACGGCGTGCATCGATGCGTGCGACGCCGTCATGGACAAGGTGGGGCATCCGCGTGGGTTGGTGCGCCATGCCTCGTTGAACGGGATCCAGACGGGCACGCCCTTGCGATTCACGTCGAGGATGGCGGGATACGTGGTTCTGCTGGCGGCACTGGCCTCGTTGCTGTTGTTCCTGGTCTTCACGCGTTCCGACGTCGAGACGCTGCTGTTGCGGGCGCCGGGTGGGCTCTACCAAGAGATGCCGGGCGGAAGGATCGCCAACCTCTACACCGTCAAGGTGGTCAACAAGTCGTCGCGCGACCTCCCGGTGTCGTTCCGGTTGCTGAACGTGGAGGGGCACGTGCAGTTGGCGGGCGGCGAGGGCTTCGTCGTCCCCAAGGAAAGGCTGGGCGAGCGTTCCCTCGTCGTGGACATCGAGGCATCGCGCCTCGCGGGACGTCGGACGCCGCTGGTCATTGGCATCTTCTCCGGCGAACGGGAGCTGGAGCGGGTCCAGACCGTGTTTGTGGGGCCCGGGGCGTGACGGGGAGCGAGGAGCGAGGAATGGGGCGAGGGGAGCGGGGCGGAGCCGTCTTGGCTCCGTGGAGAAGGGGCGGTGGAGCGCTGGACGGTGACTTGAAGGAAGGTTTTCCAACATGAACACAACGACGATGGAGCAGGGGCTGATGGGGGCGGGTGGCGTTCGGGGCGAGTCTGGGGCGTTGTCCCGGGGGCGGCGGTGGGAGCCATGGCCGGTGGGCTTGATCGCGTTCTTCGCGGTGTTCATCGCGGGCGTCGCGACGTTCATTGCGTTTGCCGTGAGCCAGCGCATGGACCTCGTCCGGCCGGACTACTACGAGGAAGAGATTCGCTACCAGGTGCAGTTGGGTCGGCTGCAACGGACGCGAGAGCTCGGTGCCTCGGCGGAGCTTGCGTGTGATGCGGCCGGGCGCCGGGTCCGGGTTCGGGTCCCGGCAAGCCACGTGGCGGCGGGGCTCAAGGGCGTGGTGACGTTGTACCGGCCTTCGGATGCGCGGTCGGATAGGTCGCTGCCGATGGCGCCTTCGGCGACGGGGGAGCAAGGGGTGTCCTTGGAGGGGTTGGGGCCGGGTTTGTGGCGGGTGCGGGTCCGCTGGGAATCCGGGGGATGGGAGTACCACATGGAGGATGCGCTGGCCTTGGGACGTTGAGGGCATGGACATGGGCATGGACATGGGCATGGCCTGGGCGGCCTTCATCCTGGGTCTGGCGGGCAGCCTGCATTGCGCGGGGATGTGCGGGCCGCTTGCAGTGGCATTGCCGCACCCGGGCCGTGGGATGTCGGGGTTCGTGGGGGGGCGCCTGCTCTATCAATTGGGGCGGGTGGCCAGCTACGTTGCCTTGGGGGCGGCTTCGGGTGCCCTTGGGCATTCGTTGTCCATGGCGGGTGTGCAACGTTGGGTGTCCTTGGGGGCGGGGGTTCTGGTTTTGTCGGGGTTGTTGACGGCGGCGTGGTCGACTCCGGTGTCTTGGGTGGGGCGTTGGATGTTGCGGGTCAAGGGGTGGCTAGGATGGAGCCTCCGACGTCGAACGATGGGATCGCTGTGCGTGCTGGGGATGGTAAACGGGTTGCTTCCATGCGGCCTGGTTTATGCGGCAGTGGCCTTGGCCGCGACGGCAGGAGGGGCGTGGGCGGGGATGATCTCCATGGCGTTGTTTGGATTGGGCACGGTGCCCGTGATGCTCGGCTTGGGCCTGGGCGGCCGCGCCTTGCCCGTGGCTTGGCGGCTCAAGGTGTCTGCCGTCACACCGGCATCTCTGGCGGTGGTGGGCTTGTTGCTGGTTCTGAGGGGAATGGCACTGGGCATTCCCTTCCTGAGTCCCGAAGCGGCCGGGGGTGCCTGCTGTCATGTCCCCTGAGCCGGGGTGTAGGCGTAGGCGGGCGATGCGGGGTTGCCTGGCTTCGCCCGGTCCCCCGGTTTTTGGACATGGAGGGCCTGGCGTGGGGGGGCTTGATCGCTCCGTGGCCGGCAAATACCACGGGCGTGATCGGGAATGGTTGGGAGCATGAAGAGGCCCCCGAGGCCGGCTTGCTGGGGCCGGGGCGGGGGCCGTGTGCTGCAGAACGGGCGGGCAAGGCCTAGATGGCCTCGCCGACCTGGTAGCGGACGAAGCGACGAATGGTGATGTCGTCGCCGAGTTGCTTGGCAACGGTGCCGACGTGGGCCTGGAGCTTGAGGTCAGGATTCTTGACGAAGCCTTGCTCGAGAAGGCAGGCGGACTCGAAGAACTTGTTGAGCTTGCCCTCGACGATCTTGGCGACGGCCTGGGGCGGCTTGTTCTTCACGACGTCGCTCTGGGCGGCGATCTCGCGTTCCTTTTCGACGACGGCTGGGTTGATGTCCTCGCGGGAGATGGCGGTGGGGCTTGCGGCGGCGATCTGGAGGGTGATGTCGCGCACGAGTTGCTTGAACTCGTCGGAGGCGGAAGTGGAGGGCTTGCTCGCTCCAACTTCCACGAGCACGCCGATCTTGCCACCGGTGTGGATGTAGGCAGCAACGAGGCCCTCTCCCTGGACCTCGATGCGTTGGTGGCGTCGGAGTTGGATGTTTTCGCCGATCCGGGCGACGGCTGCAACGCGCTCGGACTCGAGGTCGGCTGCGGCGTTCTCGGCGACCTTGACGGCAAGGTCGCTCACGAAGGCCTTGAACGAGTCATTGCGGGCGACGAAGTCCGTCTCGCAGTTGACCTCGATCAGGACGCCGACTCGGCCGTTGATGACGGCTTGGCCAACCAGGCCCTCGTTGGCAGCGCGGTCGGCCTTTTTGACGGCGGCGGCCGTTCCCTGCTTGCGGAGGAGATCCACGGCGGCCTCCAGATTGCCCTTGGTTTCGTCGAGGGCCTTCTTGCAGTTCATGAGCCCGGCGCCGGTCATGGCACGGAGCTGGCCCACGAGGGCCGGGGTGATGTCAGGCATGGTATCGATGTACTTGGATTTGGGGGATGGGATGGCAAGGCCGCCGGGGCCTAAGGAGGGCTGCCGGCGGCCGACGTCCCGTGGAAGGTTCAGCCAACGGATGGGGGCGTGGATACGGCTGTTGCGGAGGCATCCGGCGATGCGAGCGCAGGGGCCGGGACAGGGGCCGTGGCGGGGGCAGCAGGCTCCTCCTTGGCAGGCTTGCGAGCCTTGCGAGCCTCGAAGTCGGCCTTGGCCTGGGCGATGGAGGACATCATGGCGTTCAAGATGAGCTTGATGGAGCGAATGGCGTCGTCGTTGCCGGCGATGGGGTAGTTGACGAGGTCCGGGTCGCAGTTGGTATCGACGATGGCGACGATGGGGATCTTGAGGCGGCGGGCCTCTGCCACGGCGTTGTGCTCGCGTTTGATGTCGATGACGAACATGGCATCGGGCAGGGCATCGATGGAGCGCATGCCGTCGAGGTTCTTGGCGATGCGCTGGTGCTCGCGGCGGAGCATGGATTGCTCCTGCTTGACGTATTGGTTGATGGATCCGTCCTGCTCCATGCGCTCGATTTCCTTCATGCGGGCGAGGGAGCGCTTGACGGTGCGGAGATTGGTGAGGGTGCCGCCGAGCCAGCGGCCGGTGATGTGGGGCTGGCCACAGGCTGCTGCGGCCTCCTTGACGGCCTCCTGGGCCTGCTTCTTGGTGCCGCAAAATAGGATGTTGCCGCCCTTGCCGGCGACCTCGGCGACGAAGGCACGGGCGCGCTCGAGCTGTCCGACGGTGAGGTCCAGGTTGATGATGTGGATGCCGTTGCGCGCCTCGAAGATGAAGCACTTCATCTTGGGATTCCAACGGCGGGTTTGGTGACCGAAGTGAACGCCTGCGTCGAGGAGTTCCTGGATGCTAACCTGGCTCATGTGCTTCTTAGTCTTCCTTTGGCTTGGATCCCGCCTAGGGCGAGACATCCGGCGGAAGGACCGGATTTTTACGGATGTTGTTGTGGCCGCCGCCGACGAGTTCGGACGGACGTTTACAGGCCGTTAATACCCCGCCCGGATTAATCGGACGAAGGACCTGCAGGCTACCAAGGGATGTGGGGTCGGCAATCCCAAAGATGCGGTGGCCAAGCCCGCGGGCACGAAGCACGCAGCACGGGCAGGTTGGGACGCGACGGGACGCTGGGGAACTCAGGATGAGTCAAACGCCGCTTTGGGACTCAACCCAGCGAATGGCCTCCCGGACAAGGCCTGGGGCGTCCTTGGTGCCGAGCTTGGACTTCAGGTGTGCGCGATGGGCTTCGATGGTCTTGATGCTGACGTTGAGGCGACCAGCGATCTCGCGGGTTCCCAGTCCTTGGCCAATGAGCTGGAAGATCTCGAACTCGCGGTCGGAGAGCGCTTGGACCTTGGAGTGGGGGGCGGGCGGGGCGTTGCGCCCGGCGGATGGGTTCCGCCCGAGGGATTCGAGGACGCGGGTGGCGACGTCGGGGCTGACGTGGATGCGGCCCGCGAGGATGGCGCGGATGGCGTCAAGGACGGCTCTGCCGCCGGCGGACTTCATGAGGTAGCCGCGTGCACCGGCACGGATGGCGCGCTCGGCATAGAGGGATTCGTCGTGCATGGACAGGACGAGGGTGGGGATCCCGGGGTGTTGGGCGGCGATGTCCTTGAGCAACTCGAGGCCATTGCGACCCGGGAGGCTGAGGTCGGCGACGACGAGGTCGGGGTGGAGGGCCTGGATGGCCGCGAGGGCGGAGGGGACATCCTCGGCTTCGCCGACCACCCGGAGGTCGGACTCGTTGCCGATCATGACGGCAAGGCCTTGGCGCGTGATGGGATGATCATCCACGAGGAGGATGCGATGAACCGTTCCCGCTTTGGTTTGGGCCTTGTTTTTCATGGAACGGGCAGGAGGCATGGGAATGGGAGAGGGGGACGGTGCACGTGACGGATGTTCCACCGGAGGGCTCGCGCTGGATGGCGAGGGAGCCGCCGAGGATGCCGGCGCGATATGGCATGATGCGAAGCCCCATGCCGGCGGACTTGGGGAGGCGGGATGGGATGCCCTTGCCGTGGTCGCGGACGTGGAGGCGCAGCGCGTCCGGGGCTTGGGAAAGGTGAAGGGCGAGGCGACGGGCCTTGCCATGGCGCAGGGCGTTGGACACGGCCTCCTGCGCGACGCGGTACAGGTGGGTGGCCATCTGGACGTCGGGCAAGAGGACGGGCTCGGGACATTGGAAGTCCACGTGAACGTCGAAGTGGTGGGCGGTGCGGATGGCGAGTTCCTCGAGGGCGGACATGAGGCTGTCAGGGGCGGGCCGCAGGGGGGACATCCCGTGGGACAGGTTGCGGGTGTATTCGGTGGCGGATCGCACGAGGGCGGCGACCTCGTCGGCGGCGGACGCCTCGGGTCGTTTGGCGTGCTGGAGGCGGCTGGCGAGGGTTTGGGCGAGGAACTCGATGCCGGCGAGCTGCTGGCAGAGGTCGTCGTGCAAGTCCTGTCCGATGCGCTGCTGGGAAACCTCGGCGATGCGGAGGACCTCGGACTGGAGGCGTCGCCGCTCGGTGATGTCGCGGAGGATGCCGGTGAAGAGGCGTCGCTCTCCGACGTTGAACTCGCCGACGGACAGGTCGATGGGGAAGACGGATCCGTCCTTGCGGCGGCCGAAGACCTCGCGGCCGATGCCGATGATGCGGCGTTGGCCGGTCTTGCGGTAGCGGGCGAGGTGGCCGTCATGTCCGGAGCGGTAGGGCTCGGGCATGAGGGTGCTGATGTTGCGTCCGAGGAGATCTCCCGGGGGCCATCCGAACATGCGTTCGGCGGCAGGGTTGATCGAGTCGATGAGGCCGCGGTCGTCGATGGTGACGATGCCCTCGACGGCGGTGTCGAAGACGGCGCGGAGGCGGGCGTCGCTGTCCTTGAGGGGAAGGGAGGGCTTGGGTTTTGGGTGGGGTTTGGGGGCGTCCGGAACGTCGGGCTGGTGCGGTGGACGCCGGGGCCGGGAGGCCTTGGCGGGGCGGCTGCGTCGTTGTGGAGCCGTCTTCATGTGTTGGCTCCATGACGCCATGAAGGGGTGGCGGTGGAAAACGGAAATCCCGGGAGCCCATGGAAGCAAAAGGGCCGCCTTCATGCGGGAGGCATGGGGGCGGCCCTTGGGCACCGGGGCGAGGCTGGGGCTAGGGAAGCTGGGTGGAGCCCATGAGGAAGCGGTCGCACTCGCGGGCGGCTCCGCGGCCCTCGTTGAAGGCCCAGACCACGAGGCTTTGGCCCCGGCGACAGTCGCCGGCGGCGAAGACCTTGGGGATGCTGGTGGTATAGCGGCCGTGGTCGGCCTTAATGTTGGAACGTGGATCGCGCTCGAGGTTGAGCGCCTCCAGCAACGGTTGCTCCGGCCCAAGGAATCCCATGGCGAGGAGGACGAGCTGGGCCGGGACGACGCGGTCGGTGCCGGGCAGCTCGACGGGGACGAAGGCTCCCTTCTCGTTCCTTTCCCAGCGGATTTGGACGAGGTGGACGCCGGAGACGTGGCCGGAGCCGTCGCCGATGAACTTCTTGGCGGTGGTGAGATAGACGCGGGGATCGGCTCCAAACTTCGCGGCAGCCTCCTCCTGGCCGTAGTCCATCTTGTACACCTTGGGCCACTCGGGCCACGGGTTGTCCACGGCGCGGGTCTCGGGGGGCCTGGGGAGGATCTCGACCTGAACGAGGCTGCGGCAGCCATGGCGCATGGAGGTGCCGACGCAGTCCGTGCCGGTGTCGCCGCCGCCGATGATGACGACGTCCTTGCCCTCGGCGGAGATGGGGGGGGTGGCCTTGTCGAGGAGGGCCTTGGTGTTCCCGTGGAGGAACTCCATGGCGAAGTGGATGCCGGTGAGGGAACGGCCCTCGATGGGGAGGTCACGGGGCTTGGTGGCTCCGGTGCAAAGGACGATGGCATCGAAGTCCTCCAGGAGCTGGGCGGAGGTGACGTCGCGTCCCACCTCGCAGTTGGTGCGGAAGGCGACGCCCTCACGTTCCATCTGGCGGAGGCGACGGCGGACGACCTTCTCCTTGTCGAGCTTCATGTTGGGGATGCCGTACATGAGGAGGCCGCCGGGGCGGTCGGCGCGCTCGAAGACGGTGACCCAATGGCCGGCGCGGTTGAGCTGGGCGGCGGCGGAGAGGCCGGCGGGGCCGGAGCCGACGACGGCGACCTTCTTGCCGGTACGCTTTTTCGGGGGCTCAGGCTTGATCCAGCCCTCGTCCCAGCCCTTGTCCACGATGGTGCGCTCGATCTCCTTGATGGTGACGGGCGGGGCGTTGATGCCGAGAACGCAGGAGCCCTCGCAGGGGGCGGGGCAGACGCGCCCTGTGAACTCGGGGAAGTTGTTGGTGCGGTGGAGGCGGTCGAGGGCCTCGCGCCAGCGGTCGCGATACACGAGGTCATTCCACTCGGGGATGAAGTTGTTGATGGGGCATCCGCTGGCCATGCCGGAGATGAGGCTCCCGTTGTGGCAGAAGGGGATGCCGCAATCCATGCAGCGCGCGGCCTGCTGGCGGAGGCGGTCCTCCTCCAGGTGCTCGTGGAACTCGTTCCAGTCGCGGATGCGGCGCAGCGCGTTGCGGTCCAAGGGGACCTCGCGGACGAACTCGATGAATCCTGTGGGCTTGCCCATGTCTCGGTGTGTTCTTGGAGTGAAGCTTCCGGGTGGGGAGGGGGATCAACCCCCGCCGACGCGCGCGGCGTCCTTGGCGTTCTCGTTGAAGGCGCGGGTCAGGGCCTCGTCGCCGGTGAGGCCCTCGGACTCGGCCTTCTTGAGGGAGGCGAGGACGCGCTTGTAGTCGCGGGGCATGACCTTGACGAACTTGGGCGCGAAGGCGGGCCACTGGGCGAGGATGGCGGCGGCGCGTGTGCTGCGGGTGTGGATGGCGTGGTCGCCGATGATGGCCTTGAGGGTGGCCTCGTCCTCGGGCTCAAGCTTCTCGAGCCCGACCATCTGGGGGTTGCAACGGCGCGCGAAGTCGCCGGCCTCGTCGAGGACATAGGCGACGCCGCCGGACATGCCGGCCGCGAAGTTGCGCCCGGTGGGGCCGAGGACGATGACGCGGCCGCCGGTCATGTACTCGCAGCCGTGGTCACCGACGGCCTCGACGACGGCGGTGACGCCGGAGTTGCGGACACCGAAGCGCTCGCCGGCCATGCCGCGGATGTACACCTCGCCGGAGGTGGCCCCGTAGAGGGCCACGTTGCCGATGATGATGTTGGACTCGGCGGGGAAGGTGCTGGCGGCGGGCGGGTAGAGGATGAGCTTCCCGCCGGAGAGGCCCTTGCCGAAGTAGTCGTTGGCATCGCCTTCGAGGCGGAACGTCATGCCCTTGGGCAGGAAGGCCCCGAAGCTTTGCCCGGCGCTGCCTTGGAAGGTGAGCTGGATGGTGTCCTCGGGGAGGCCGGCGGCACCGTGGCGGCGGGTGACCTCGCTGCCGGTGATGGTGCCGACGACGCGGTTGACGTTGCGGACGGGAAGGTTGGCCTGGACGGGTTCGCCGCGTTCGATGGCCGGGCGGCACAGGTCCAGAAGCGTGGTGACGTCCAGGGACCTGTCGATGCCGTGGTCCTGGGTGATTTGGCAATGGCGGCCCACCTCGGGGCCAACCTCGGGTTGGTAGAGGATCTTGCTGAAGTCCACACCCCGGGCCTTCCAATGCTCGACGGCGCGGCGGGCCTCGAGGCGGTCGGTGCGGCCGACCATTTCCTCGAGGGTGCGGAATCCAAGCTGGGCCATGACCTCGCGGACCTCCTGGGCGATGAAGCGCATGAAGTTCACGACGTGGGCGGGGTCGCCGGTGAAGCGGCGACGGAGTTCCGGATCCTGGGTGGCGACGCCGACGGGGCAGGTGTTGAGGTGGCAGACGCGCATCATGATGCACCCGA
>JBJSZF010000225.1:0-2590 GCA_046090125.1 Verrucomicrobiota bacterium | reverse complement strand
CCGGTGCGCCGGGTCAGGGGACCCGGCCTACAGACGAACCGGGCCTACCTCGACCTCACCCGCAGGGTGAGCCCATGGGTTCCTGTCCATGAGCCCATCCGACCCGATGGGAAGGGCATTTCCTCGTTTTGGCACCCTCTTTGACTGCCGATTTCAGGCTGAGACGCTGGAGCACCAGGGCCAGGACGCGGGAATCCAGGTTGGGGAGCTTCTGGCGATCAGGGAACACGAGGAACCGGGCGTTGTTGACGACCATGCCGAGGCGTCGGGACCGTCGGCGGGGTGACCCACCGATCCACTCGTCGTGGGCGTTGATGTGGAGGGCGGCACTGGAGAAGAGGAGGATTGCGACGGGCTGTCCGTCGAGTTCGGCGATGCAGCGCAGAGTCGGCTCGGGACGACTTTGGATGGTTGCCACGGAGAAGAAGCATGAACGGAGACCGCCACCCATGCCCTGCCAAAGGTCGAACTCCTTCACACGGACCAACCAAGGCGGATCCCAGATGAATCAGCCCGCCCGTTTGCCACGCCGGACGCCCCGACGCCCTTGCCCGGACCCGAAACCCTGAACCGTGACGTGACGGACCAAGGACCCGCTCGCTGCCCGCGGCTCGACCCGCCCCTCGCCTCCAGTTGCAGCTTGGCTCTTTGGCCATACCGTGGTTCATGCGCAGCCTTTTGCTCCCTTCCGTCGTCGCCCTGGCCGCCTTGGGCTCCGTGGTCCTCGCCAACACCTCGTGGCCGCAATGGCGCGGGCCTTCGCGGGACGGACGCCTCGCGACGTCCCCATGGCCTGCCAGCCTCGACGAGCAACACCTTCGCCTCCGCTGGCGCATCGAGCTGGGGCCTTCCTACTCCGGGCCCATCGTGGCCCCGGACCGCGTCTTCACCACGGAGACCCGGGATGCCCGCTTGGAGGTGGTGCGCGCGCTCGACCGCGCCACCGGCAAGGAGCTTTGGAAAACCGAGTGGGAGGGCTCGATGAAGGTGCCCTTCTTCGCGAAGTCGAACGGCGACTGGATCCGCGCCACGCCGGCCTGGGACGGCGAGTCGTTGTTCGTGTCGGGCATGCGCGACGTCCTGGTCTGCATCGACGCCGCCAACGGGAAGGTTCGTTGGAAGCACGACTTCCCCGCCGAGGACGGCACGCCGGTGCCCGCCTTCGGGTACGTCAGCTCGCCCCTGCTGGACGGGGATGCCCTCTACACGCAGGCGGGCGGGGCCGTCGTCCGGCTCGACAAGCGCACCGGCAAGGTCGCTTGGAAGGCGTTGTCCTCCAGCGACAGCATGAACGGGAGCGCCTTCAGCTCGCCCATCGTCGCGGAGCTGGCCGGGCGTCGTCAGCTCGTCGTCCAGACCCGCACGCACCTGGCCGGGCTCGACCTGGAGAAGGGTACGGAGCTGTGGTCCACGCCGGTGGAGGCATTCCGCGGCATGAACATCCTGACGCCGGCCATCGTGTCGTCGAACCGCCTCTTCACCAGCACCTACGGCGGCAAGACGCTCGCCTTCGACGTGTCGCGCGAGGGCGAAGCGTTCGCGGTCAAGCCCGCGTGGTCCTTCAAGGCCCAGGGCTACATGACGTCGCCCATCCTTCACGATGGCCACGCCTACCTGCACCTCCGCAACCAACGCGCCCTCTGCGTCAGCCTCGCCGACGGCGCCGAGAAGTGGACCACCACGGAGTCCTTTGGGAAGTACTGGAGCCTCGTGGCGAACAACGACCGCATCCTCGCCCTGGACGAGCGGGGCCTCCTCATGCTGATGGCTGCCACGCCTTCCAAGCCGGAAATCCTCGCGCGCCGCAAGGTGGGCGACGACACCTGGGCGCACCTGGCCGTCGCCGGGCAGGAGGTCTTCATCCGCGAGCTCAAGGCCCTCGCCGCCTACGACTGGTCCAACCCCAAGAACTAGTTCGTTTCCCTCCCCGCTGCCGGGGCCATGCCAGGACTCCACGGCGTGCAGCGGGTCCACTTGGAACAAGCCCGAGACGGCCTTGCCCCCAAGAGCGTGGCAGCGCCGTCTCGGCGCTGGGCACATCCCCGCTCCCCGGCTCCCCGCTCCCCGTTCCCGACCCGCGCCTCCGCCAACGCCGCGCTTGAAACTCCCCTCCCCGCGCCCAATAACGGGCGCGTGCGCACCTACCAGAACCTCATCGGCGGCCAGTGGAGCCATGCCGCCTCGGGGCGAACCTTCGAGACCCGCAATCCGGCCGACCAACGCGAGGTCGTGGGATTGTACCCCGCCAGCGGGACACCCGAGGCGGTTGCCGCCATTGCCGCCGCCCGGGAGGCGTTCCCCAAGTGGTCCGCCCAGACGCCCGTGGCGCGGGGCCGGATTCTCAGCAAGGCGTCGCAAATTTTGGAGTCGCGCAAGGCGGAGCTGGCCGAGCTGCTGACGCGGGAGGAAGGCAAGACCCTTGCCGAGGCCACCGGCGAGGTGCAGCGCGCCATCGACATCTTCCGCTATTACGGCGGCATCAGCTACACGCTGGGGGGCCAGACGTACCCGCACGACCTGCCGGCCAACCTGATGTTCACGCGTCGGGAGCCGCTGGGCGTGGTGGCGTTGGTCACGCCCTGGAACTTCC